>CAMOFE010000005.1 GCA_946613195.1 uncultured Alphaproteobacteria bacterium | reverse complement strand
CATCTTCTAATTCTGCCTGGTACAGATAACCACTGTTTGTGCGGCGGGACCCTGCGCGTGCAACACATTTACGGCGATATTCCAAACGAAAACGATTTAATTTTTCTTGTTCTTCTTTTGGTAATTTTTTCTGTGCCGACAGTGCATCAATATCAGCCTTGATTTCTGTACATGTGCGCCGTGCCGCCAGGGTCAGTTCCACATCATCCGCAGAAAAAGCGGGAACAACCAATACAGGTACAAATAATATTGGTAATATTTTTTTCATGCCATCACTCGTTTATTATTTTTTCCAGTTGAATGATAAAATCAATTGCAGGATTTGTTATTTTTTTCGCCTTGTCCAATATTTCTTCGGCGGCTGCTTGCATTTCCAGACGTTTGTATGTTTCAACAACTTCAATTGTTTCCTTTTGTGTCATTTTATCATCTTTCATTGCGCGCGCAATTTCCAGTTCGCGTTTTGCCAAATCTGTGTATTGTTGTGCATTTTCACTGCAACCGCGTTCCGCCAGGTTCGCATAAACTTTTGCATTTTCTATATGATCGTCAGCACCGCCACAGTCGTTACATATATACGGCAACATAGACAGTTCAATTTGTTGGCATGTATCAATTCCGCCCAATAAATTTACGATTTCTTGTTCTTGGGCCAACAGTTTTTTATACAGTTCAATGTTTTCTGCACATCCCTTGGATATCAGTTTTCTGTAAACCAAGACATTAGATTTGTGTTCCATCAAATTCGGTGAGTTTTGCGCATTCAATCGTCCAGCCAGTAATTCTTCGGCAATACGGCATGGTTCGTTTGGTAATTCTGCCAGAACAGTTGGTGCATTGTCAGGTGTGCGTGGTTCATTCATAATCCAACCAATCGCAAATCCACATGCGAATAATCCAGCCAACGCAATAATGCCCAGAATTTTTTGTCTGCGATTGCAACATGTAACTGACTTTGTATTTTTATCGTGTTTCATGATTTTTCCCTCTCCTTGGTTTATTATATTATTACTTAATTATTCCATTTTTAATAGTAATTTTTTTATCGGAGCGTGATGCCAAGTTCATATCGTGTGTAACAAACAACATTGCCATTTTATTTTTGCGCACCAAATCAAACAACAGATTAAACACAGATTCTGCATGGGATGGATCCAAACTGCCGGTTGGTTCGTCTGCCAATAAAATTTCAGGATTATTTGCCAATGCACGTGCAACTGCGCACCGTTGTTGTTCGCCACCAGACATTTGTCCCGGCAGGTGATTTGCCCGATGCGCCACATTTGCAGATTTTAATAATTGCATTGCGCGCGCACGTGCCATATCTTCGTCCATACCATTTGCCATGCATGGTAACATAACGTTTTCCAGTGCGGTAAAATCAGATAATAAATTATGTCGCTGGTACACAAAACCAATTTTATTCCTGCGTAATGCAGTTTGTGATTCGCTGCTCATTTTTTGTGTGGGGACGCCATCAATTAGAATACTGCCACTGGTGGGTTTATCCAACAGTCCAACACATTGCAACAGTGTTGATTTCCCAGACCCCGATTGTCCGACCAGTGCGATAATTTCACCACGATGTAAATCAAATCCGCCACCACGCAAAATATGCAAAGGTTGACCGCCTTCTATAAAAGTTTTGGTAATATCACGCACAGACATAACAATATCTGTTTTTTTGACACGTGATAAAGAATTTAATATTGATGGCATTTATTATTTCACCTTGATATTATTTTGCGCGTTTTTTCGCAATAACGCAATTACAATTTTTGCAGTACGCGGTGCCAGAACATAATTTAATTGCACACCAAACGAATTTATCGTTTCTGCATTACTTTTTTCGCGTGCAAAGTTTCGCCGCTTGGGATTAGAAAAATAATCAATCTCTGCTGGGGCAAAACCAAACATTGCGCCGTATACAATACTGCGATAATTATTTGCATTTATATGCGACAGTTCAGGATTAAGTTCTTGGATTTGATTTGCATATTGCGCCAAAAAATCATTTTTATTTTTACGCACCGACCATACATATTTTATAATGTCCTTTTTTTCAGATATTTTAAGTGTTTTATCTGTTAAAATACGCAATGCAAAATCATTGTAAAAATTATGGCAGAAATAATCCAATGCATATTTTTGCATAAATCCAGCTGGTGTGGAATTCCCCGGCAAATTATATTCATAATATAATTTGTATGGCATCTCTATTCCGCGCGCGACCAATGCGTCTGATAATTTTTTTGCAGATGAATGCCACTTTGTTCCGCCAAAAGGCAGGTTTTTTAACGCCAAATTTGCGATATAAAGTTGCAGTTTTTTATTCATTTCGTAAAACCTCTACGGGGTCTGTATTGGCGGCGCGCCACGCCGGATACAGTGTTGCTAAAAACGCCAACGTAATTGCCAATATTGCGATACCGATAACTGTTCCCGGCACCAGTTTAGATGGTAATTCTGATAAATAATACAATTCAGATGGGAATAAATCGCGCCCAGTTATCCATTGGAAGAATTGTCTGATTGGTTCAATATAAATTGCAACAATAACACCAATTATTGTCCCCAGTCCCGCACCAATAATTCCAATACTGGTACCTGATAAAATAAATATCTTCATCATTGATTGGCGCGACACACCAAATGTACGCAGGACGGCAATATCTTTATTCTTGTCTTTGACCAACATAACCAAAGACGATACGATATTAAACGCCGCCACAATCACAATCAGCATCAGTATTAAAAACATAACATTTGATTCAACCTGTAATGCGCCAACAAATCCGCGATTCAGGTCGCGCCAATCGCGAACAACAAATCCATTTGGCAACAGATTAGACAGCGCATCGCGTACCGCACTGGTATCATCTGGGTTTTTCAAGAATAAATCAATATGCGTTACTGCATTTTCACTGTTCAGATATTTTTGTGCAGTTTCCAGATTCATAAATATATACCCAGAATCATATTCATACATACCAATAAAGAAAGACGACATAACAGGGTATGACATAATGCGTGGCATTGTACCAAACGGGGTTGGTGTTGCGCCGTTTGCAGATACCAGCGATATGTTTTCACCGCGCGAAACATTTAATGCGCGTGTCAATGATGCGCCAGCAACCAGTTCGCCATCTTTTATATCAGATAATTTTGTGCCTGTTATGCGGATTGCGCCCCCCAGTTTTTCAGCCAAATCAGACATACGAATACCACGAATCATAGCACCTGTATTATTGCCATTTGCGGTTGCCATAACTTGACCTTCGGCAATGGGGATAATGCTGGTTGTGTGTTCAGAAACCACGCGATTTTGTTTCATTTTATCAATCAAGAAATCATAATCAGAAATTGCGCCATCTTGATGATATACAACAACATGACCATTCATTCCCACAATGCGCGACAGCAGTGTGTCATGAAATCCGCCCATAACCGACATTACAACAATCAGTGTTGCCACCCCCAGCATAATACCAATCAGCGACACCCATGTTATCACAGAACCAAATCCGCGCTTTTTCGCGAACATATATCTGAATGCAATTTTCCGTTCCAGTTTTGTAAACATAATATTTATTTCCTTAATAATTCAAGTATTCACGCAATGCATCGCCCGACAATGGGGTTGTGTCTGTATAGGTTTCAGAATTTGCATCTGCAATTTTTATAACACGTGGCGACATAAACACAACCAGTTCTGCAAATGGACTAATTAATGTTTCAGGTGTTGTTACAAATGAATGTGTCGGAATTCCAACAATCACATAGTTATCACCGATACTGGATGGTATATTAAATGAAGACAGTTCGCCGCGCGATGTGTGCAGAACGATTTTTGCATCAATTTTATCATACCCACCAAAATCACCGTATGTGCCAGTTGCGCCAATAATCAGGTCTGTTTCCAGTCTATCTTCTTTGCCGCATTGACCAATATCAAATCGTGATTGCCAGCCATCTGGGATTGAAAAACGCCCCTGGGAAATCAAGACAACATTTGATTGTTGTGATAAAAATTCTTGCAGTGTTTTTGTGTTAATTTCAGGTCCCACGACCAACGCGCGCCCAACAACGCCTGCGATAGACATCTTGATATTATTTTCACCAAACGCCGGCAGCATATTCATCCAAATAATAGGATTATCTGTTTTTGGATAAACGCGATATACATCAATATCCCATGCTAACACATATTTTTTAGAAGATATATCGGTTATGATTTTTTGCAATTCGCGTTCGGTTTGATAATTACCTTCCATAACAATGGTTTTGTCTTGCCAGTTTACCAACAGATTTCGCATATTTGCGCCATGCATTGCATCCAACAGTGCCATAATAATATTTTCATCGCGTGGCATTTTTATCATCCACTTTCCGCGATGCGACAGTTTTATTTCTTGGGTGGCGGCATCATAAGAATAATATACGCGCCCCATTTTTGCCATCAGGTTTACTGCATCTGTTAAACTGCCGGAATTAATACTGCCAGAAATTTTTTCGTACATTTGTGCATCTTCGGCGATTGTGATATCTGTTCCATCCAACAGTTTTTCCAATGCAGTTTTTACACTTAATGAACGAAAGTCATAATCAGATACCTGTAAATCAGGCAATGCATCCCCCAGCCCCAGTCGTACCACAGTAATTTCTTCATTTGGCACAACAGACATTAAATTTTGATTATTCCAGTCAACCCGACACCGTTTTGGTAATTCAATAGAAAAACGACGTGCGGTATCTGTGGTTAATGCCGCCTTTTTTGGAAAAATAGGTACAGAATTTTCATCAATTACCAAATTATCAACCACGGTCAATGTGTCATACTGGGATTCGGTGGCATTTTGTGCAATAACATTTTGTCGCGCACAGCCCCCCAGCACTAGAGAGCAAAGAGCAAATAGCAAAGAGCAAAATTTTATTTTTTTCATAAAAATTTCCTTTTTGTTGTTATAGAGCCAGATTTGCGAGATTGTCGGAACTTTCATTGCTCTTTACTCTCTGCACTTTGCTCTTTAATTCTAAATATTCATAACCTTCTCAAATTCTTCCAGTGTCATTTCATACAGTGGTTTTTGTGTTGGCGTTGTCATTTTATATACGCGTCTGAATTCTGCATCAAATTTTTTTATAACCGCGATAATATCATTTGGTAATTTTTCTGATTCCGCCAGTCTGCGTCCATATTCGCGAATATATTCCAGTAAATCTGCCATATAAAATCGCCCGACATAGTTTTCAATGGCGATACCACCTTTCTGAATACATATTGCCGACATCAGTTTCGCGGTCTGGTTATAATAGTTTGCCAGTTTAATAAAATTCTGAACAGTGATGGCCATGATGGCATATTCTCCTTTTCCCGTTATTGCATTATAAAAACTATTGCCACAAAAACGCAATTAAATTATAATATAAAGTATGAGAATAAAACAACTGGTATTATTTCTGGGTTTGATTGGATGCGCATCGGTTAATCGGGGCAGTTTGGATGATGCAACCGTCTTGAATTGGGAAAACGATGCGGTTACAACAGAACAGTTTGTCCGTGATCACAAGGCGTGTCTGGGGGTGAATACACCGTCGTATATGCCGCGTTCGCGTATTTCTAAATTGTTGGCACCGAACCAGAGTGCGCAAATGCCAGATTGGGATGGACTGTGGGTAACATTTCAGTCAAATGAAAACCGTGATATTGGGCAACGTGCATTGATGTCTGTTCCGCGTAATGCGACATCGCGTACCACTGGTTCGTATCGGCGATGTATGTTTCGCCGCGGATATCTATTACGCGCAAATTAAAATCCAGCATTTATTGAGAACGGCAAATACACAACAATCATTGTTTTTTAGGTTGCTGGTTGTATGTTGTTGGTGTTTATGTTTTGTTATTGCTCTTTGCTCTTTAATAAAAATCCGCCGATGGCGGATTTTTATTAATTTATTGTCTTGTTCTATAAAGTACAGAGTTATTTGTACTGGAACTTGACGAACCTGATGCGCCATCTGGGTTGACATTTGCACACGCCGGCAAATTTTGTATGTTGATATTTCCGTTGTTGCTTTTATAATTAACACAATCCTGAAAATCTTTTAATGATGTTGTTGCACAACGCCAACATTCTGCCATCATTTGACGTGTATATTGAATAAAAGAACGTGTGTCTGTTTTAGATATACATTCACCACTTGTCGCATCCCAAAATTGTGTTGATTCATCACAAACACGACAAACACCAGATGTTTGTATTTCTGTTATTTGCTCTCCATTGTTATTAGTGTACGTAACAGTATAATTAATGCCTTGATACTTGGTTGTTTTACATTCCATACAATTATCATTTACATCGCTGCGGAATGCGTATGGATACAAACATTCTGTTACACAACGATATTCATATTTATTAGACGATGCGCTTCTGCGTATAATTTTTCTTTTTGGTGAAGTGCACTCTAAATCCCACCCAGGTAAATCTGTATGCGTTCCAGAACCTGCGGCATCGTCTTCTGCTAACTCTGCCCGTCTTTTCATATGATTACAATCATTTGGAAATTGCGCCTCTGATCTTTCTACTTCGTTCCCTGTACATGGATCTGTGGCATAGTTACATTCTATATCTTGTGGTGTTTGCCTTGTTGGTTTATATTCTTTGTTTGCAGGGTTAAAATAATATGTTTCAACCTTTGTTTTTGTTTCGGTGTTATAATAGCCCACAATTGGTTTGAATGTATAATTACAACATACTATGGTCAAATTTGACGGCATGCTGTTGCGACATAAAGTGTTCGCATCTGTAAAATTATTTGGTATTTGGCTACATGATATATGCTCTTTATTCCCCAGTATTTTTTTCTTGTTTGAATCGGTTATAGGTGTTTTACATTTATTAAAATTAGTATATTGGCACCACCATTGAAAATTTCTTCCTGCACCTGTAACCTGTGCTTCATAACAATGTCCATAGTGGTCTTCACCTTCTGCAGGTGTGTAAAAACTATCCCCAAATGTTGTTCCAATAAAAGACAGACCACCAGTTGCTATCCCCAATGCAACCATAACTAAAAATGTAAATATTTTTTTCATGTTTTTACATTCCCTTTAATTGTGAATTTATTATGCAGTAATTATAATAAAAACCAAAAATGATAGCAAGGGCGAAATTGTTGTTTATTTTACTTTCCTAAACACAATTGTGAAAATGTTGCGGTCATAACATCGTCTGGGGTTATTGTGCCCAGAATTTGCCCGATTAAATCAGATGCACGGCGTATGTGTTCAGAAAACATTTCTATGTTATCAGAATTTATTGCAGATTCTAAATCTGATGCCGCCCCAGATAATAATTCATATGTGCGCGCGTTAATCGTTAATTCATTTTCTGTCCCGTCCAGGTATTCGTGAATCTTGGCCCGCACAGCATCCATCAATTCATTAAACCCATCGCCAGATTTCGCAGAAATATAAATAATTTCTGATTTCTGATTTTTGATTTCTGATTTGTGCTTTATCAAATCAGATTTATTTATAACAAATATTTCATTGCTATTTGCTATTTGCTCTTTGCTCTTTGTGTCTGGGGTTGATATACGCAAGACCAAATCTGCATTTTCAATTTCGTCATGGGTTCGCGCAATACCAATTTGTTCAATTTTATCATCTGTTGTATCGCGCAGACCAGCGGTATCCATCAAATTTACCATATATCCATCAATATCCAGTGTTGCCGATACAACATCGCGCGTTGTTCCAGGTGTGTCTGATACAATCGCACGATTTGTGCCCAGAATCCGATTAAATATAGATGATTTGCCTGCGTTTGTCGGACCCGCCAAGACAATGTTAAAACCGCTGCGTATGGCGCGTACCGCTGTATAGCGCGCCAGTGCGCCATTAATTTCATTATATAATTTTTTTGCACGCGTGCGCACGGTTTTATCAATATTTGCGGGTAATTCATCGTCCGCATAGTCTAAAATCGCCGCTGAATACGCGGCAATATCTATCATATCATGTCGCCATGCGTCGTAAATTTTACTGTCGCCACCTGTCATTGATTTCAGTGCAACACGGCGCTGGTGTTCTGTTTGCGCATCCAATAACGCCGCCAAACCATCAACATCAGCCAGATTCATTTTGTTATTATAAAATGCGCGGCGTGAAAATTCCCCAGGCGTTGCCATACGCATACTGTTTTCAGTCAGAAATTGAAAGACTTTCTGGATTACCGCCGGCGCGCCGTGTGTATGAATTTCAATGATATCAGTGCCTGTAAAAGAATTTGGTGCGGCAAAATAAATAACCAAGCATTGGTCAATTAAATCACCCGCATTATCGCGCAAGTTTGTAAAATATGCATTACGATTTTTGATTTCTGATTTATGATTTATGATTTTTTTAGCGAAATCGTTCAGGTTTTCGCCAGATATGCGAATAACCGCAACGCCTGACTTTCCATGCCCAGACGACAGTGCAAAAATAGTATCGTTATTGTTCATCTTTATTTATTCCCACTAATTTCTTTTAATGCCATTGGTACCAGGCGCGATACATCGGCGTTCGGATTTTCCGCAACCAAGTGTTGTGCCATATCAATAATATCCATACGGCGATACCCCAGGCTTTCCAATGCCGCCAATAAATCGGGCAGGGCGGTTCCGGATGTATCTGAATTGTTAAAGTTAAATGTTGTACCGCCAACTTTATTCTTTAATTCTACGATGATTTTTTCAGCAACTTTTTTCCCAACGCCTGGTGCGGTTGCGATTGTTTTGGCATCCCCCGTTGCAATTGCTGTCATCAATGTATCGGTCTTTATCGTGCCCATTATTGCCAGTGCAACCTTGGGTCCCACCCCCGATACAGCGGTCAGCATATTAAACAGATTTTGTCCGGCAATACTGGAAAACCCAAACAGACGAATTGAATCTTCGCGGACAACTGTTTCAATCCACAGTGCAATTGTTGATTTCAGTGCCACAGATTCTGGGGTAAAAACCTTGTACCCGACATCATGAACCAATAAAATTATAAACCCATCGCCGATATAATCAACAACGCCTTGCAATTTTCCAATCATTTGTTATCCTTTTATGGTAATTTTAATCCATTAACATAAAAAGGTCAAATTATGAGTGGACACAGCAAATGGCATAATATTCAACATAAAAAAGGTGCAGTGGATGCCGCACGCAGTGGGTTATTCACAAAATTGGCGCGTGAAATAACAATGGCGGCAAAACTGGGGGATAAAAATCCGGACAATAATCCACGCCTGCGATTGGCGATTTTACAGGCACGCAAAAGTTCAATGCCAAACGATAATATTAAACGCGCAATTGACAAGGCATCGGGGGCAAATACAGAAAACTATGTTGCCGTCCGATACGAAGGATACGGTCCAGGCGCAGTACCCGTGATAGTAGAGGCGTTGACAGATAACCCACGTCGCACCGTGCCCGAGGTTCGTAATATCTTTGCAAAAAATGGTGGCAATATGGGTGAAGAGGGCAGTGTTGTCTTTATGTTCACACGCGCCGGTCAAATTATGTATCCAGCATCTATTGGTAAAACCGAAGATGAAATGATGGAAATTATTATGGATGCAAATGCAGATAATCTGGAAACATCTGACGAAGGATTTATCATAACGACAAAACCAGATGACTTTATCAATGTACAAAAAGCACTGGCGGATGTATTGGGTGAACCAGAAAATGCCGAATTAACCTGGATTCCAAATATGCCGATGGATTTAGATGACGAAGCATATGCAAAAATTGAAAAGTTGGTAGATGCGCTAGAAGATAATGACGATGTGCAAAAGGTATTTACCGCTGCGGCATAAAAAATCGCCCGTTTGGGCGGTTTTTTATTTCTGATTTTTAATATTTTGTGATACAATGCAAATTATGGCAGGAAAATCCAAATTTTTACCAGACAGTTTATCGTCTGCACTGCGACATATATTTGTTCGTATCGCGGGGGCGGTGTTGTTTGTGGCATCATTGGTTTTGGTGTTTGGGTTGATTTTTCATAATGCGTACCTGGATGGGTTTGCCACCGCCAGTGGTTTTGGTCGCCAGGGGGTTATTGGTAATATTGTTGGTGTGGTGCGTTATATGTTTGGTTTTGTGCCTGCAATGTTTATCTTTTTGTGTTTGGCGCGTTTGGGAATTAAAACATTGTTTGCGTGGACAGATGATGCGGCACCAGAATATAATTTCTTGCGTACAATTGTGGCGGTATGTTGTGGTGCGGTTGGGTTTGGTATGCTGGTGCCACGTGCGTCTTTTGGTGGAATGTTGGGTGCGATTGCGGCAAATGATTTATCTGGGTTAATTGGTGGATGGACAATTCTGTTTGGGTTGTTATTTTTAGGTCTGTTTTTTATCTTGGCTGGGATGTTGTTAAATATAAAGTGGGCGCATATTATGGCGACTATATCGTGTGTGCATCGTGCGGTGCGTGCAATATTGTCTGCGTTTCATTTAATTCCGCCTGCGGATGATGCAGAAACGGAAGAATATGAAGATACAGACGAAGAAGAAGCGGATGCAGATGATGAAGAATCCGAAGAAGAAGACTATGATGCACCGCGTCGTAAATCACGTCGCAGTGCCGCGACTGTTGCGGCAACAACACGGCGTGCGCATTCGGGTGAATATCAATTGCCAGATCCAAAATTTTTAGAGAAATCAAATTTTGGTAAAACTGTTGTAACACCTGAATTAAAACAAAATGCCGAAGCAATGGAAGTACATTTTGCCGAATACGGTGTATATGGTAAAGTAACAGGTATTCGTCCCGGACCAATTGTAACATTGTATGAATTTATGCCAGATTCTGGTACGCGTATGGTTGATGTCAGTAAAACTGTCAAGGATATGACGCGTGCGATGGCAACTGAAAACATTCGTATTGCACATATCCCATCAACACAATTAATTGGCGTTGAAATGGTAAACTTGAACCGTCAGACTGTGCGTTTTCGTGGTCTGATTACAAATGATGCGTTTGTTAATTCCAAATATAAAATACCGTTGGCGTTGGGGGTTGATATTGGTGGTAATCCAATGTACTTTGATTTGGCGAAAATGCCACATATGTTAATCGCAGGGCGCACGGGATCTGGCAAATCTGTATTTGTGCAATCAATAATTACATCAATTGTTTATCATTTTACACCGGATAAATGCAAACTGATGATTATTGACCCAAAAGGGGTTGATTTTGGATTTTGGGATGATGTTCCGCATCTGATTACACCTGTTGTAAAACTGGATCCGGGGGCGGCTGTAAACGCGCTGAAATGGGCAGTGCGTGAGATGGAAGAACGTTACAAACAATTACAACTGGTTAATGCCCGTAATATTGAAAGTTATAATGAAACAGTGGCATCAAAACGCGAAAATGGCGAAACCATCACACGCCAGGTTGCGGTTGGTACAGATGACGAAACAGGGGAACTGTTATTTGAAACCCAAGAAGTAGATTTATCAGATATGCCGTACATCGTCATTATTATTGACGAGGTTGCCGATCTGATGTCTTTGGCGCGGAAAGAGGTAGAAGCCTGTGTTCAACGCATTGCGCAAAAGGCGCGCGCTGCGGGTATTCACCTGGTTATGGCGACCCAGCGACCCGATGCAACAACAATTACTGGTGTGATTAAGGCGAATTTCCCAACGCGTATTTCTTTCCAGGCGCGCAGTAATATTGATTCAATGACAACATTGGGTGAAAAGGGTGCAGAAAACCTGCTGTCGTGTGGCGATATGTTATTCAGCGAGGCTGGCCGTGTTCCTGTGCGTATCCATGGCGCATTTATCGCAGATGATGAATTGACACGTATTGGTAATTTCTTGCGTGCCCAGGCCGAACCAGAATATGCAACAGGTGTAACAGATGGTGAAGATGTTGATGTATCTGTGGCGGGCACTGGGGGTACACCAATTGCAGATGCCAAGGCCGGTAAAGATGCGGATTTATATGCCCAGGCCAAAGAATGTGTGCTGCGTGATAAAAAACCAACAATCTCATATATTCAACGCAGATTGGGCGTTGGATATAACAAGGCTGCTGGATTTATGGAACGGATGGAGGCAGACGGTATCGTCAGTGCCCCCGATGCAAATAACAAACGACATATATTGTAATATGAAAATATGACACGAATATTAGGAATTGACCCGGGACTTTTACATACAGGTTGGGCGATAATAGATGCAAATGGTTCTGAACGCAGATATATCGCCAGTGGTGTTGTGTTGCCTAAAAAAACAGGAACTTTGCCAGAACGATTGGCAATAATTTTTTATGAAGTATCAAAATTATGCGATACATTTACACCTGATGTGTGCAGTATAGAAATCACATTTGTAAACAAAAATCCCCAGACAACATTAATATTGGGACACGCGCGTGCAGCAGCAATTGTTGCAGTATCAACACATAATATCCCGATTTACGAATACGAACCAAACAAAATAAAAAAAGCACTGACATCGGCAGGGCATGCAGATAAAGACCAGGTTTATAAAATGGTAAAAATATTATTGCCTGCGGCACAACCTAAAACCCCAGATGAAAGCGATGCAATCGCAATCGCACTGGCGCATGCAAATATGGCACGAATGGTTATATTTTAATAAACATCAACTATTAATTTTTGCAAATATTGCACGGGTAAAATCAGCGGCAACCATACCAATAAATGCCCCCAGAATCACATCTGTTGGCCAGTGGAATCCAGATGCCACGCGTGAAAATGCAACCGTAATCGCTAATGTCCATGTCAACCACTTGTACTTTGGTGCCAACAGTCCAATCATAACCAGACCTGCAAATGATACCGCAGTATGACCAGATGGCATTGAATTAAACGCCCATTCAAATGAAAAAGGACGAAATCCAATTAAATCCAACGCCTCAAAAAACACGGGGCGAAAACGACCAATTACTGTTTTTATAATTTTTGTTGCAAACCCAGACATTAAACATGCACAGAAAATATAAAAAACATAACTGCTGCGGATTTTTTGCAGACCGTCTGATATAAATACGCGCAAACTGAACCTGCCATTATCGCCACGCCATTTTGGTGCAGATTGTAAACATTTTTTTACATAAAACGATATCAGGAAAATTGCACCCGCCGCCAGCCATGTTTTACCATTGAATAATCGTCCAAACACACGCCACAATGATATATCAAATTTACGCAAATATAAATATACCGGTGCATCAAACCACAACATACCCGATGCAACAATTGCTATAACAATAACTGTCGCAAGTAATAATAATTTCCATTTAATACTGTTATCAGATTTAAGAAACATTGATTTTTTCCTATGATTAATTTTGGTTTATCATTAACCGTTTATATGCTGCATCATCAGTTAATAACTGGGCAGATACAGCCGTGGCCAACGCGTCTTCGTCCGCGCCACTGGTAATACTGGGACATCCGCGACGAATTTCTGCAACATCAATATCATCGCGGCGATTAAAGTCTGTTGCGATAAAATCACGATTCACAACATTCAAGAAAAACGCATGTTGTTGTGCCGCCGACCGAATGTTTGATAAACATACAATTGGAAATACGCCACGCCCATCCAGAACATCGCCAGAACCCGACTTTAATGATTTATCCCATACTTCCAGTGCACCACCGTTTTTTAATTCCAGTGTTGATGCAATGCGCGCTGCGCCTGCGGTTGGTGTGCCAATCAAAATACCGCGATTATTTTCGTAAAACGCAGATGCGATTGCTTCGGCTGTGCCACGTGTATTACCAGACAGCAAAACAACAACATGCGCATCGGTTACTGCATCGCCACCTGGGACGATTTCCATTTCTTCGTGGTTAACCTGGACAACACGCATAACTGGGTTTTGTCCGATAAATAATCCCGCCAGTTTTGCCGCCGCAATTGTGTCATCACCACCGGCACTGCGCAAATCTAGAATTATGCCGTTGATATCGGTGTGTTGTGCCAAAGCCTCGTTCACAATGGAAACAGCACCGTTTGATACATTGTGTATTATAATTTCCAGTATGTTTGCATTGTCGCCATTACGGTAAATAATGTCCGCATCTGTTGCGACAATCGTTGCGCGACGCAATACAACATCGCGATTGCCAAATGGTGTCAGCAAGTGCATTTTAACCGTGCCGGAATTAAACCCAGAAATTGCAGCATCCAGTTCATCTGGGGACATACTTGCAACACTTTTGCCATTTATGCCAGAAATTATATCACCCATACGCACGCCAGCAATATCTGCAGATGTACCCTTGAATATGCCGTTGACGCGAAAATTTCCGCGTTCATCGCGTTCGCCTGTTAATCCAATACTGGTTAACAATCTGCCGTCTTCGGCGATTTCGGCATCTTGGGAATAAATATATCTGCCATTTTCATCAACGCCTGATAATAATGCGGATACAGCCATCGCGTATAATTCGCTTTCGCTGGCGCGGTGCAGGTTTACATCATTTTCGCGCATTTTTAATAAGACGGCAGTTGTTATTTCACCGAATTCGCGCCAATCACCCACAGCAGGGCGCGGATAATTTGCAACAATTGTATCACCCCATACCAAAATTATTCGTCTGTCAGTTGCACTGATGTGCGCAGATGGATGTATTTTTTGCAAAGATTCAATCGCGATATTTATGTTTTTGCCAGCAAATTTTACAGAATCCAGTTTTTCGTAAATATCTGCAAATGTGTCTGATAGTACAGATACAGGCAGATTATCCACAATACCGGCATCGTCTGAAAAAATCGTTTCAGCATTTGCCGAATAACAATGCGTAAAAGGCAAAGCGCAAAGCGCAACGATACAACTTTTAATTATTTTGTTGTGTATTTTCATAACAATGTTGCTCTTTGCTCTATGCTCTCTACTCATTTTTTTATCCCCCGTGGTTTTTATTAATATTTTGTATCACGCAGGTTAAAGTGGTACAAGATAACATTACTGATATAAATACTGGTGGCTGTACCCATAACGATGGCGAATGTCATTGCAACTGCAAAATCTTTTAACATTAATCCACCGAATGCATATATACCAATCATTGCCAGAATTGTTGAAACACTGGTCATAATTGTGCGGCGCATCATTTCGTTAATAGATAAGTCAATTAAATCAGACATTGGCATCTTGTGATATTTTTTAATGTTTTCATCAATTCGGTCGTAGTTTACAACCTTGTCATTGATAGAATAACCAATACCCATCAATATAACCGCAATGGATGTTTGATTAAATTCCAGCCCTGCAACAGAAAAGAACCCAAACATTAATACAAAGTCCAAAACCAGGGACACAAATGAACCAACGGCATATCCACCGCGATAACGAATCCAGATATAAACACTCATCAACACAAATGATACCAGAATCGCCAATATACCGCCACGAACCAATTCGCCACCGATTTTAGGTCCGACAATTTGCACTTGGGAATATTCTACTTTTTCGCCCAATATGTCTTTGATTTGACGAACGCGTTCATTTTGTTCTGCATCTGTGGAACCCTTGGGCAAACCAACGCGCACCAATACAGAATTGTTATCAACCATTTGCAATTCAGGCTTGAATTCAGCCAGGTCTGCACGCATTTTGTCAATGCTGTATTCTGCGGTTGTTGGGGTTACCTCCATTGAAATACCGCCAGAAAAGTCAATACCATAATTCAGACCGCGTACAAACAATGACAATATTGATAACAGAACCAATGTGCCAGAAACCCAGTACGACAGTTTTCTATATTTCATAAAATGCAATTTCATTTTTACAACCTTTTATTTAACAAATCCGATTTTTTTGTTCTTGCCGTTCATGTATATGTCAATCAATATACGCGACAGTAATAAACAAGTAAACAATGTTGTTACAACACCAATAGACAGTGTTACTGCAAATCCACGAATGGGTCCTGCGCCGAATTGGAATAAAATCAATGAACAGATTAAGTTTGTCAGGTTTCCATCCATAACTGTTTTTATACTGCGATTGAATCCCATATCAACCGCGCGCAGTGTCGGAACACCACTGCGCACTTCGTCCCGAATGCGTTCGTACGGTAAAATATTTGCGTCCACCGCCATCCCCAGTGTCAGCACAATACCCGCAATCCCCGGTAGTGTCATTGTTGCACCAAATAATGCAGTTATACCAACAATCATTGCCAAGTTTACCATTAACACAATGTCCGCAATTAATCCAAATCCACGATAATAAATTATCATGAATATTAAAACCAGCAGAACCCCCAATGCAGAACCAACCTTGCCAGATGCGATTGTATCTGCGCCCAGTCCCGCACCAACAGTACGTTCTTCAATAACTTGCAGGGGTGCCGGTAATGCGCCCGAACGCAACAGTACGGCCAAATCTTTTGCATCTTGCAGTGTGAATCCCCCAGATATTTGTCCGCGTCCCCCCGGTATTGGTTCACGAATTGTTGGGGCAGATAAAACCTTGCCGTCCAAGACAATCGCAAAACGTTCATTCACGTGTTCTGTTGTCAGTTTTGCAAATTTACGCGCCCCTGTTGCATCAAACGCGGTTGTAACCACAGGCATATTATTCTGGTCAAAATCTGCCTGGGAATCTTTCAGGCTTTCGCCAGATACTTCTACATGTGTGTAAACAGGAATCAGTTGTCCACCCATATCCATATACGGCAAAAATTCTGTGCCAGCCGGTGCACGACCAGATGCCATTTGTTCGGGTGTTACATTTTCGTTTACCAAATGGAAAGTCATTTTGGCGGTTTGACCAATTAATTCTTTGATGTGTTCTGGGTTATCAACGCCAGGCAACTGAACCAAGATATATTTGCCACCTTGGCTTTGTATAGAAGGTTCTTTGGTCCCCAGTGCATCAATACGACGGCGCACGATTTCAATACTGCGTGCCAATGCGTCTGCTGCCATTTCTTGACGCTGTTTATCGGTATATTTTACCTCTATCACATTGCCATGGGATGCGATATCCACAGTATTGCCCAGAACGCTTTTCAGACGACCCTTGGCATCTGATACATCTGAATCTTCGCGTACATTTAATGAAACAACGCCATCAATGTTACGCAGACCAGAAAAACGTATTACACCTTTGTTGCGATCAATCAGCGTGCTGCGCACTTCGTCATGCAACTGGGCAGACTTTTCATTAAACATGGTGTCGGTATCAACTTCCAGTAATAACTGGGCGCCACCTTTTAAGTCCAGTCCCAATGGTATCGGTTGAATCCATGACGGAAAATACTTTGATGCGCCCGACCACATTGTTGGTACAGCCAACAATATGCCGAACACAGCGACAAAAATAATAGCCAATTTCTTAAACATACTGTTTTACCTTTTTTACTTGTCCGCAATACCAGATACGGCGTTTTTATTTACTTCTATAACAACACCTTTGGCAACTTCCATTTCAATAGTTTTTTCGTTGATTTTTTTAATAGTACCCAAAATACCAGCCGCCATAACGCGATTGCCAACCGCCAATGAATCCAGCATTTTTTGATATTCTGCCATACGTTTTTTGTTTGGACGTACCATTAAAAAATATATGATTGCGAAAATTATACCGCAATACAGCAACATCCCCCACCATTCACCCTGGGGCGTATTTTGGGTTACGGTACTTGCGGTGTTTACAACATCTGTCGTCTGTTCCATAATTTCTCCTTTTAATATAGGTCCAGAATAGAAAAAAATCCCCCGTATGTAAAGTGGAAATTGGGGTTTATCGCTCAAACCACTTGTCCATTTCTGATATGGGTATAAACTTGTAAACAGGGCGGCCGTGATTACATTCGCCGGCACGCTCTGTGTTTTCAATATCGCGCAATAACGCATCCATTTGTGCCATATCCAGTTTTTGACCCGCACGAACCGAATGATGACACGCATAATTCGCCAGTTTCAAGTGTAACCGTTCGTGTAAATTTGATGAATGACCATGTGCGCGAACTTCGTCCGCAATAGCATGCAGGGTTGAAATCCAATCCAGTTCCCAGTCGGCGGGTTTCTCAAAAATCGCAATGGCATCATCGCCAAACGCATCCAGAACCAATCCACAGTCGCGCATTTCGTCTGAAATTGTTAATACTGCATTTACATCTTCGGGGCGCAGGTTTACAACAATAGGTGTTAATAATGGCTGAATCTTTATCTGATGTGTTCGCAGTTTTTCATATGTTATGCGTTCGTGGGCGGCATGCTGGTCAACAACCACCAGGTTATCACCAGTTGTTGCCAATATATATTTATTTGCGATTTGCCCAATTACACGCCCCAATGGCAGATTGCAGGTTGTTGGTTGTGGGCTGTTGGTTATTGGTTGTTGGTTACAAGTTGTCGGGCGTTGTGGCAGATTTTCTGATACACGAAAAAATTCATGATTTATATTAAAATCAAAATTTGCCGGTTTAGAAATATTATGATTAAACCATTGCTCTTTGCTCTCTGCTCTCTGCTCTTTAACAAGTGGGATTGCCAGACGCGCACGCAATGTTTTTATAATAAATGCGCGTACATGTGATGGTTCTAAGAAATGAACTTCGGTTTTTGCAGGTGATACATTTACATCAACAAAACCACCCGGCAGTGTCAGATATAATGCCGCCAATGGAAATTCACGTGCATGCATAACATCCATATACGCGGCACGTAATGCACCAACCAATACCTTGTCCCGAACGGGGCGACCGTTTACAAATAAATACTGGTCCACAGATGATGCGCGCCGCAATGTTGGCTCGGAAATAAAACCGGTCAGTTTCATTCCATCTGTTGTCCCAGATGTTGCATCTATATCTAACATTCGTCCCACAACATCATCGCCCATAACATCTGCGATGCGTTCAGATAAATCCTGATTTTTTGGGAAACGCCATTTGTTGTTTAATGTAAATCCAACATCTGCGCGCGACATGGCCAATCGTTTTACAGTGTCAACAATTGACATCATCTCTGCACGGTCGCCACGCAAGAATTTTAATCGTGCAGGTGTGCGACTAAATAAATTTGCAACACGAATTCGTGTGCCAATATCCCATGCGCTGGGGCGGATGTCACCAGTTGCACAGTCCAGACACCAACCGTGTTCATCTGTGGCGCACCTGGTGTCAATTGTCATATCTGATACAGATGCGATTGATGGTAATGCTTCGCCCCGGAATCCCATAAAGTTTATATTTAATAAATCATCGTTTGGTAATTTTGATGTTGCGTGCCGCATTATAACGCGTGGCAAATCATCATGTGAAATTCCGCGCCCGTTATCTGTAACAGTTATCATTGTGCGTCCACCATCAGACACATCCACCACAATTTCATCTGCACCCGCATCCAACGCGTTTTCAATTAATTCTTTGACGACACTGGCGGGGCGTTCAACCACTTCACCGGCGGCGATTTGGTTTATCAAAAAATCTGGCAGAACGCGTACAGTCATATTTAGTGGTTATTCCTTGAATTTTACTTCCAGTATTTCATATTCTTTTTCGCCCCCAGGCAATTTTACAACACATGTGTCCCCAACGCATCGCCCAATCAGTGCACGCCCAACCGGCGAAGTACATGAAATAACAGTTTTCCCGTCTGATTCAATATCAGATAGAATTCTGCATTGCATACGATTACCGTATTCGTCTTCGGCGATAACGCGGGCACCAAACATAACGCGGTCGCCAGACAAACTGTCAATATCAATAACAGATGCGTTTTCAATAACGCCCTCTATAAATCTGATACGCGAATCAATTTGACGCTGTTTTTCCTTGGCTGCGCTGTAATCAGCATTTTCAGACAAGTCGCCCAAACTGCGCGCCCATTGCACAGTTTTTAATATTTCAGGGCGTTCCACTTCTTTTAATTCTTTTAATTCTTTCAACAGGTTATCAAAACCTGCGCGTGAAATCGGTCTTTTTTCCATTTTTTTATCCCAAGATACTATTCTGTTTAGTATTGGCATTATACGAAATCATTTTAATTTTGCAATTATGAAATAAGGCATTATACTGTATAATATGTTTAATATGCGAATTTTAACCAGATTTTTAATGCGACGTTTTTTTGGCGGCTTCTGCTTGGTAATGCTGGTGGTATGCGGCATTATCTTTGCTGTTACATTTGTTGAACGTTTGCCGTCAAATCCAACCGCGGTTGCGGCATTGGCAGAATCATGGACACGATTGTTGGAATATATGCCTATGTTTTTGCCGTTGGCAGTGTTTATGGGGACTTTGTTGGCGTATTATAATTTATTACGCGCCAGCGAGAGTGTGATTGTATCCAGTGCTGGCACATCACCATATCAATTTGCACGTCCGTTTATGGTTGGTGCGGCATTGATTGGAATTGTGGCAACAACATTGGTTAATCCATATTCTGTGGGTTTAAGTACAAAAAAAATATCTGCAAATCATCTGAAATTGGTTGATGGTGCGATATGGTTGCGGGAATCTGGTGATAATGGCTATATAACACTGCGTGCAGAAAGTATGAATCGTGATGGCGCAGATTTAATTTTTGGTAACGCGATGATTTTAATCCAAGATTCTGAATATAAATTGACCACGCGTGTGGTTGCGGATTCCATAAGGTTATCTGATTCAGGGTTTGATTCTGTAAACGCGTCTGTGTGTGATTCAGATGGTGTTACGCATCGTGATGCGTGGCATTCTGATACATTGTTAACCCCGCAAACCATACTGGACAGATATCTGCAACCAGACCAGATTTCTTTTTGGCAGTTACCGTCATTTATTCACAAGATGCAAACCATAGGTGTGCCTGTGCGTGGACATCTGGTTCAGTTCTGGACATTACTGTTTCTGCCGTTGACATTGATTGCGATGACGTTTTTAGGGGTGGCTTTTTCACAAACACGTCAACGTCGTAATTTTAGTTTTGGGGCAAAATTTGCTGTTGGTATTTTGACATGCTTTGTATTGTATTTTATGATAAACATATTTAATGCATTTGGTGCAAATGGAACATTGCCACCACTGTTATCAGTTATTTCATTACCACTGATTATAATTGCAGGGGCGGGCGCATTCATTGCAAATTATGATACAATATAAATATATGGGGGTGTAATATGCCATTACGCAAAAAAAAGTCTGGAACATTTCGCCGTGTGTTAATATGGGGTGTGGTTGCAGTTATTATAATACTGATGATAATCTCGTTTGCACCTGTTCAGAATGTAACCGAAGTAGTGCTGTATCCATAATGAATTACATAGATGTATTTTTAGAAGCCGCATCTGCCGAAAAAGGACGCAGTCGTAATACATTGGCGGCGTATCGGTCTGATTTGTCGCACGCGGATGAAACGATTCCGGGGGGGCTGGTTAATGCATCTGGGGATGCGGTTCAGAATTATTTATCATCTTTGCCAGATGCACCATCATCTGTTGCCAGACGCGCCAGTGCATTGCGCAGTTTTTATAAATTTTTAATGTTGGAAAAAATTATAACAAAAAATCCGGCGGCAAATCTGGAATTACCACGGCGATCGCGCCCATTGCCGAAATTTTTAACTGTTGATGAAATAGAATTATTAATATCATCTGCAGGTGATATAAAAACATCTGTGCGATTGCGTGCAATGATTGAACTGTTGTATGCGTCCGGATTGCGCGTGTCTGAATTATGCGAATTGCCAACAAACGCGATTTTAGGGGACAGATTATTAATTCATGGCAAGGGTGCCAAAGAACGTATGGTGCCAATGCATACAGGCGCACAAAAGGCATTGGCGCGTTGGATGGAATTGCGCGGTGATATTGATTCTAAATATGTTTTTCCAACATACAGCAAAACAGGACATATAACACGGGACGGCTTTTTCAAGATATTAAAAAAATGTGCAATCTTGGCAGGTATATCGCCTGCACGTGTAACACCACACGTGTTACGACATTCGTTTGCATCGCATCTGTTGGCGGGTGGGGCAAATTTACGCGCAATTCAGACTATGTTGGGACACGAAGATATTTCAACTACACAAATTTATACACATGTTATGCCTGAAAAATTAAAACAAACAGTTGTGGCATATCATCCGTTGTCGGGGCAAAGGAAAAATAAATGATTCAGAAGTGTGATAAACCAGGGTGTCAAAAGGCCGGCACATGCCGTGCGCCAAAATCACGCGACTTGCGTGAATATTGGCATTTTTGCCAAGAACATGCCGCCGAATACAATAAAAATTGGAATTATTATGCAGATATGACCCCCGAAGAGATAGAGGCAGATTGGGAACGTCAAACATTTGGCAGTGAATTAAAAGATAAAACCGCAGAATCAGCAGATTATGTTAAATTCTTGAACGATTTTCTGAATGGACGCAGTGCGTTTGATAAAACACAACCGCGCAGGCATGGGATGCCAACAAATGTTGTGTCTGCACTGAAAGTATTTGATTTGCCGATAACTACAAATTTACGCGAAGTGCGCGCAAAATATCGCGTAATGGCAAAAAAATATCACCCAGATACAGCGACGAATAAAAAGACCGCCGCAGACCAATTTGCGCGCATTTCTGCGGCATATGAAATATTGAAAAAACATTTTAGTTAATTGATTGTAAAACAACAACAACTAATTTCTTTTTTTTGTCTATTTTTTGTGATATAATGCGGACAAGAAAGGAGTCTTTTATATGAAAAAACAAATGTCTTTATTTGTGTGGGCGGTTGCTGTATTTGGTATGGCACCTGTGATGGCAGCAACAAACACATCATCAAACTATCAACGTTACACAACGCGTTATTCAACGCCAACAACAACACGTACGCAACAGTATCGTCAATATGATGCGGGACGTAATACAACAACAACACGCACGGTGCGTCAATCACGTACAGAAACTGTCAGTCGTACTGTTCGTCGTAAATATTATTTGGCACATCCGTTCTTTCAACCCTTGGGTGGAAAATTTGGGTCTGTTACCGATTTATCATATAATATGAATTCATATGATTTTTCATTAGAATCAGCAGGTGTGCTGTATGATGTTCCATCTGGTGCTGCATTGACATTAAGTGGCACCGAAGGTAAATGGAAAGGTAAACAATTATCTATCAAAGAAGATTTTAGTTACGGATTTACAGATAAATTGGCTGTGATTGCAATGTTGCGTTATGATCATTCTGATTACAGATTCAAGTGGTCAAATGGTCCAGACGATACAATGAAAGACGATGGTCTGAATATGTTTGGTATCGGTGGTCAATGGCGTTTCGCGGATAATGAAAAATGGATTGGGACCGCGTCATTGTATTTTGAGCATCAGAAAGACATTGCCAACAGTTTTATCTTGGACTTGAAAGCAGGGTACAAGGTTTCGCGTTCAACAATCTATGGTTTGGCGCGTGGTTGGTTTGTTGACTTTGATGGCGATGCATATGGTAATGGTGTAGAAGGTAATGATGCGAACGGTCTGTTCAGCAAGATGTTCTTGGCATATGATACAAATGTATCATCTACATTTTATGCCGAAGGTGGCTTGGGCGTGTTCAGTGTATTAGATGAAGACTGGACAATGAATTTAGAGGCAATCTTGGGTTACTATGATTGGCATAACCAGGGTTCTATCAAGGGCGCAATCGGTTGGCAACCAAACGATTGGTTTGCATTGAATCTGTACGCCAGAACAGTGTTTTATGACAGTGCAAATGACAAAAAAGTAGATATTTATTACTATCGTGATAATTTAGCATTGGATGCGGCTTTGACACAACGTATTGGTGGATTGGTTCCATTTGGTACAGCAAAATTGGATAATTATTCTGAAACCACAATTGGTGTCCAGGCAATATTCCAATTCTAAAAAAAATAGCATAATGCAATTCGCAACGGCGCATTTTATTGCGCCATTGCGTTGCGTTTTGGCGTAAACAAGTGGGGGATTTTATGCGCAAGTTTTTATTTGGATTTTTTGTAATTTGTTTTGCGTGCGTCTCGGCGTATGCAGATTCAGACGATAACTTTTTGGCGCGTGATACATCCGATCCATTGTATCTGCCGGCCATAGAAGAGTTTTTATCAGAGAGTTCTATTTATTATTCTGATGAAGTTTTGCGATTGGGACAACAAATATCATATGGTATAAACAATCGGTTTACTATTTTAGGAAATTTGCATTATCAATTTGATTTTAACGGGGACGCAAACGGTTTTTCCAGTTTTGATATTGGCGGTAAATATCGTCTGACACAGGCAACGGACAATTCTGCAAAAATGATTGCAGATTTTATTGGTGGTTTTAAGTTTGGCGGTTCATCGCATGTGCGAACCCCGTGGTACGCAAAACACCAGTATTACGCAGGCTTGCGCTTTGGTCGCCAATGGACAGGTTTGACATTGGCAGGAACTGTTAAATCCAGTTGGATTTTTGATCATACCCGTGGTATGGCATATATTGATTTTATACCCGAGGCGTATTTTAGACTGGTCTATAATTGGCGTATTGGCACTGGTGCAACTTTTCGCAAGGCAACAAATCCGAAATATGACCAAGAATGGTTGAACTTGAAATTAATTCGTGAATATGGTCGTACCCAGTATGTTGGGCACTTTGATTATGAATTTGAGGGGGGCATTTACCAATTTGGTTTGCGTGTGAATATTTTGTTTTAATTTATTCACTTAATTTCTTGCGCAACGTGTTCCAATAATCCAGACGTTTTTTTATCTCGCGCTCAAACCCGCGTTCAACCGGGGTGTAAAATGTACGACGTCCCATTTTTTCTGGAAAACAATTTTGACCAGAAAAACCTGATTCTGTATCAGGCTCGTATATATATCCGGCACCGTACCCCATATTTTTCATCATTTTAGTTGGCGCATTCAGAATGTTTTTTGGTGGGGGCAGGCTGCCCGTCTCTCTCGCGGCGGCGTATGCAGCATGAATTGCCTTGTCTGTGCGATTACTTTTTGGTGCCGTCCCCAGATATATTACCAGTTCTGCCAGGGCGATGTCGCCTTCGGGACTGCCCATTCTTTCGTATGCATCCCATGCAGCAATCGCAATTGGCAATGCGTTTGGATCCGCCAAGCCCACATCTTCCATTGCAAAACGGGTAAGACGGCGGAAAATATAACGTGCATCTTGACCGCCTGTCATCATGCGTGCAACCCAATATAATGCCGCATCTGTATCTGATGCACGCAATGATTTATGTACTGCAGATATTAAATTATAATGTTCATCACCTGTTTTATCAGACAGCGGTGCGCGTTTCTGTACGGCAGAATCCAACGCATCCGGCGTTAATTGTTTCTTGAATTTTGCCGATGATAAGTATTCGCATGTGTTTAATAAAAATCGCGCATCACCATCTGACATTTGACACAGATGAATACGCGCATCATTGTCCAGTGGTAATTTTTTTCCTAAAAATTTTTCAGCGCGCCCCAGCAACACCAATAAATCATCTGTATCCAGCGGTTGCAATACCCCAATATGACACCGCGACAGTAACGCGTTGTTCAGATTAAAACTGGGGTTTTCAGTGGTTGCGCCAATAAAGACAACAGTGCCATCTTCTAAATATGGCAACAATGTATCTTGTTGTGTCTTGTTAAAGCGATGAATTTCATCAATAAATAACAATGTACCCATACCTAAATTTTGGCGCATTTTTGCTGCATCCATTGCTTTTTTTATATCCGCCGTCCCAGAAAATACCGCAGACATCGGCACAAAATCCATATCTGTTGAATTTGCCAATGCGCGTGCAATTGTTGTCTTGCCACATCCGGGTGGCCCCCATAAAATAAGATTAGATAACTTTTTACTATCAACCATACGCCGTATCAGGCCGTTTTCACCCAATAAAGCGCGTTGACCCACAACTTCATCAATTGTTGTTGGGCGCATTAAGTCAGCCAATGGGCGGTTCTTTTCAGACATCTTGTTTTTTAGTGTTTTTTAATATACAGGTTTATGATATAATTATTGTATTAAATAAAAATAGGATTATCAAATGCAAAAAACTAATATTATCAAAGATAATAAACTGACTGAATTTTGGCGAAATCATCCAAAATTATCATCATCTGTACTGTGGTTGTTGATGTTGGGTGCGTTAATTGGTGGCCCAATCGGATATAATAAAATCAAAGAAAAAAAACAAAATAAAACAGAAAAAACAGTTTATGAACCAGAATATGAAAGTGGAACTTTTGGCGCATATTATGAACGTATGCAACCAATAACACCGCTATTAATTGCAAAATTGATTTTTAGCGAAGGTGTTCGTGTTAATAATCAAGGATTACATGTCGTTTATGATGATAAAACAGGCAAACCATTAAAGCCAGGCGAAACACCACAAGGTAATCCGACTATTGGTTTTGGTTCAACAAAACTGAAAGATGGCTCAGACGTTACATCATATACGAAACCCATAACAAATGAAGAGGCTTATGAACTTGCACTATGGCATATTGAACAAAAAGAAACATTTTTTGGAATGTATTGTTATGATGTCGGATGTGAAAATGTAGATATAAATTCTGTGGGCGAAGCATTTGCAATTGGTTCTATTATGTATAATGCGTTTTCTAAGTTGATTGAACCAAAAGGTGATCTTTCTTGTAGCAACAGATTTGCAAAGTTGCGTAAATTATATTCTGAATATGGATATGGATTGAACGATTCAATGGTAAAACAATGTTTCGCAGAATATCCGATAAAAAACATGCACAGTTTTGGTCGTGCATGGATTGGCGGCGAATCCACAGAAGCAATTGCAAATACACTGGGTGGTTTTGTGCTCGAAGGGTCAGGTATGTGGTGGCGTCGTTGGTTAGAGGCGGGTATGATGACAGGTGAAATAAACCCGCAAATATTGTTGGATTGCCCTGTTAATGGTGGGTATGAATTTTTGGAATATATGGGGCGTCAAAAAAGCGCGTTTTGGAAAAAAGGAAAGGCCAACAAAGAAACATATAAAATTTTCAAGGAATGGATTAAAAATCCAGTAAACAAAAAAGGTGAGTCATTAAAACACTGGAAGAAAGTGCGCGATTATATGCCTGAATATGCACTGGCGATGTGTAATGATAAAGATTGCAAATTAGGAAAAAGATTGCCGTCCAAATATATAGAAAAACAACATGTTGCATCTGCAAAAGCATATGTATTTAATTATGACAGTGCATATACGGTGGCAATTACGGCATACAGGGCGGGTGATTATAATTTTGCTGCAAAATCGTATAATAAATTAATTCAGCATTACCCAGATAATGCATTACTGCGAAATGATTTGGCGGCAACATATAATAAACTGGGGCGGTAGGATGATGCGATTGCGCAATCGCGCGATGTACTGCGGCGTATAGGCGATGTCAGTCAATATCCGTCCGCCTGGTTTAATGCGGGAATGGCCTATGAAAAAAAGGGTGATATTAAACGTGCGTTGGAAAATTATAAACTGGCGGCCAAGGCAGGAAATAAAAGTGCAACTGGGGCCGTTAATCGTTTAGAGAACAATGGCAAAAAAGATAAAACAACATCGTTTAATAACGCAACTAAAAAAATGAACACGCGGGCTTTTATGAAATCTATATACAAACAAAAACAAAGTAATCACATAGGATAAATTATGAAAGTTTATGTGAATTATAACGATAATCGTTGGAAAAAATACAAAATAGATTTTACGCGTATTGCGCGCGCTGCGGCGCCCCGGCACCCCCAGGCCGAGGTATCAATTATTCTGACCGATGATACAGAAATTCGTACATTGAATCGCGTGCACAGAAATATTGATAAACCAACAAATGTTTTATCGTTTGAGTTAGGTGATGATATATTGTTGGGTGATATTTATATAGCGTTGGATACAGTAATACGCGAAGCAAAAGAGATGGGAATTTCAGTCGCAAAACATACTGCACATATGGTTGTGCATGGGATGTTGCACTTGCAGGGGTTTGATCACATAACGGATGAAGAGGCAATACAGATGGAAACAAAAGAAGTAAAAATATTAAAATCATTAAACATAAAAAATCCCTATGCGGCGGATTCTGCCGTACACACGAAAAAACATAAGTTTGGTTTGTTGTCATATATATCATACTTTTTGTGTGGGGCAATATGTGCGCTTGGGTTTGCACCGTTTAATTTTTGGTGGGCAACGATTATAGGATTTGCAATTACATATATAATGGCGCGATGCGACGCAAATAAAATGGGGTTTTGGCGTTTGTTTGGTCGGGTGTCAATGTTTGGCGCGGCGTACGCCATGGCAATGTTTTGGTGGGCGTTGCACTCTATTTATGTGGTGCCTGAATTAACAAAACAATTTGCAATTTGGACAGTTCCAGGTTTGCTGGGGATTGGTCTGGCGGGTGCAATATTTTTCCCATGGCCATTTGTTGCATCTGCGCGTATGCGCATAAATTCCGCCGCGCGGCCGTTTATATTTGCAGGTGTAGGGGCATTAATTTTATGGTTGCGTGAATGGATTTTTACCGGCTTTCCATGGAATCCGCTGGCAAATATTACAATGCCGTACGCAATGGTTTCTAATTCTATGTCATTGTGGGGGGCGTTGGGTTTGACTTTCGTAATTATGGGATTGATTGCGTCTGTTGCTGAATTAGTATGGTATCGCAAATGGCGCAATATTGCGGTGTTTGCTTTCTTTGTCTTGGCATTTATTGGTGGAATTTTTGCGGGTCGCGAAAACATCAAGTTTACAGAATTAAAACCAGATACAGATGTGCCAATGATTCGTATTGTGCAACCTGCACGTAATCAGTCGCAAAAAATATCTTATTCGCACGAAGATGCGGTTGAACGTGCAGAAAAAAATATCAAAGATTTGTACAATTTGGGACGCATTGCGGATAAACCAGATTTGATTGTTTACCCTGAAACTACATACCCATTTGTTATCACAGATGGTATGATGCCATTGGCACGTGCATTGGGGGTGGGTACAATAATTGGTTCAACAACATATGATGACGGTGCGGTTTTTAATTCAATGGTTGTATCTGATGATATGGGTGTTATCACAAATGTTTATAATAAATCGCACCTGGTGCCATTTGGTGAATACAGTCCTTTTGGTATAATGCCGGCACCGGTAAATTTAGCATCGGGTAATGGACCAGAAATAATAAGTATAGATATAAATGGTTATGAATTTAATTTTGCGCCGGCAATATGCTATGAAATAATATTTTCAGATTCTTTAATTCCGGCAAATGTCAAGAACATAGATGCCATTATTAATATAACAAATGATACTTGGTTCGGACAAACACCCGGGGTGTATCAGCATTTAGATATGGTTCGTCGTTATGCGATTGAATCTGGGATACCTGTTATTCGTGCAAATTATTCTGGTATTAGCGCTTTTGTTTTACCAGACGGCGAAATTGTCGCATCATTACCTGTGGGTGAAACAGGCGTTGTTGACAGTATGGTATGGGGGGCACACCAAACACCATATCGCACAATTGGTCGTAATATGATAATGATAATTTTATTATTAATTGCGGTTGTTGGCGTATATGTATTTCGTACGCGACAGGAATAAAATTACAATGCGATTGGTACAGATTTGTTCTTTATTATTTTTGATTCCGCACAGTGTATATGCGGGTGTTGGTGATGCGGATACGCGCAGATATGTCAGTTGGTCTGATTACCCAAGTATTGTTAAGTTTGATAATAATTTTCATGCCTGCACAGGACAATATGTTGCGCCGGACTTAATTTTAACCGCAGGACATTGTATAAGTAAGGAAATCCAATTTATTCCAGGTATAGAACAGTATTTTGCATATAATTATAAAGGCGATTTAATATTAATGGAACCCGCACACCAGAATTTATACCAAGGCACCAATGACGGCAAAAATGATTATATATTATTGCGCGTATCAAACGAGGAGGATTTTTCTGATGCTTTTTATGATACGACAGAAATAAAACAAACTGTAAATGTTGAAAATCTGGGATTTGGGTATATGCGTATTTTAGGCGCAGAAGAAATACCAATTCTTAGAAAAGCACTGAAAGATTATTCTGTATCTGTCGGTGAAAGGGTATCAATTAAATCTGCATTAGATATATTAGATAGTTATGTATCAGAACCATTGCGTGATAAACAGTACAGATTAAAGGCAGATGATTGTTATGTGATTTATGGTGATGATTGCAGTGAATTGTGTCGCACAAACGATGCGCGGTGCAAAACCATTTGTAATGGAATGCCAATAAAAAACTCTAAATATTTTCCAGAAGTATTGGCGACGACATGTGATTCTTGGTCGGGTAATTCTGGGGGTGCATATGTTATATACGGTACGAATAATTTGGTTGCAATTACATCGCACGGTATAGACAGTTTTGATGATAAAACAAATACAGACTATGGCGTATCGGTATATCATTTCAATGATAAACTAAATGAATTAAAGCAAAAAAATTCAATAACAGTCAATCCATCACAGCCGGGTAATTCGTTGGGATATAATATAATTCGCCGACCACAAAATATGTTGGCATATTTAAGATTACCAAAATTGGCGCATAATTTTATATCGCCTGCGGTTGCAGATGATATATCGGTTGTTCAGAATGATAATGTTATTAATATAACTGTTCGTATGAATAAAAACGAAAAGTATTTTAATGATAATATCAAGAATATTGAAAATCTGACAGGACGTGAGATATTAAGATTATTAGATAATATTGTTGAATACGATGCATTACAAGAACTGCGTGAAAAATATCTGTCTGCGCGCGAAAAAGAACAAAGCCTGGCAAACCGTATGTTGGGTGCGGCGGCAATCGGGGCAGGTGGTGCAGGTGGAATGATGATGGGTATTGGTCTGGCAGAAAAACAGGCAGACGAATCTGCGGAACGCGATATGCGTGCATATCTGGCAACATTTACATGTGATTATGGTGGTGGTAAAACCGTGCGCGGTGGGGAGATGGGAATAGAATTACCTGGTGCAAATATATTGATGCCACTGTACAGCGAATATAAATCGTTATCAGAATCGTTAATAGAACGAAAAACTGCGTTGGGGTTAACCCCGGGTATAGAATCCGAAGTTGTGTTTGATAAATCAGGCACAAATTTATATGACGATATCACGACTGGTCATAGGGATGGGGCATATACATCTATATCACGTGCATTGCAAGATTCAGAATCAGAAGATGCCAAGAATTGGCAAAGCCAGATAGAATCAGACACAACCAAGACCAAGGTGGGTATTGGCGCAGGCACCACAGGTGTTGCCGGTGGCGCAGTTGGAAATATGATTATTAATTATGTACAATCAAAAAAATAATTATTGGTTATTTTTGTATTGATTTAATATCCATACGCGAATCGCCGCAGACAAATTTTTTCTGTCCTGTTGTTTATCAATTTCTTTGATTATTGATGCGACAGACCTATGTGTATTATTTGCAATTTCACGCAATGCATTAATAAATTCTGGTTCTAATGAAATACTGGTCTGATGACCTGACAATGATACCGATAATTTTGTCATTTTAATACTTCCCTGCAATCAGGCAATCCATCATTGCGCGGTAGGGATCGTCGTATTTGCGCAAGGTGCGCAAGTTCAGGTTATCTAACATATAGCATTCGCCAAATGCATCAAATGCAAACCAAAACAAGTCATTGCGCCCAAATACCGTAATTCCGCGCAGGTTAGGTGTGCCCATCATTTCTATGTTTACCTTACAAATGCTGGGTACTGGATACAGGTTACCCTTGACAAGTTCTGTTGGGCCAAATATATACCCATTCCCCAGATTTATGCCCGCAGTTGTCGCATACAGTTTTATCATAAATTCCGGCAAACGTGCGCAACGGCGCGCCTGCAAGTCTGTATTTGCCAACTGTACATCATGTGTCGCAGCACGCGGCCAAAACAATGCCCCACGTGATTTGACATCAATAAGAAATTCTGCCAACGTCATTTTTTAATCCAGCCCCCGTTCTGATGCAATTTGTGCAGCCATTTGGGCCAGTCTATCTTCGGTGGCATTTCCGCCCGCGCCACCAGTTGCAGTGTGCACCGGCAGATATATTTTTTTCTTTGGATTTGGCAACCATACCGCATCGTTGCCCGATTGTGCAATAATAAATTTATCCATATTGTGTGAATGTGGAAATGTACGACACATAAATAAATTAGCGGTTGTCATATCGCCCCCCCAAACCAGTGGTACGCGAAAACGAATAGACAGATTTGGCGGAACAGTGCGTCCAGTTAATAATCCCATAAATTCATCTTGGGATAGATTCATAAAAGCCAGTTCTTCAACACAATCAGACAAAGTTCCCAAAAACTCGCGAACTAATAATTTATATTTTGCAAACCAATCGCTGTCAACAGGTGTGATACAGGGGCGCACTTGAACAATCGGCATATCGTCCATGCCTAAATCTGCAATTAATTTTTCTGCGGCACTCTTGTTTAACTGCATTATATTTTACCTATGTATTCTGCGACAGTTGTTATAAATTCAGAATACGCATCAAAGTTTTCTTTATCGCCGTCTGGTATTGGCGGATTAGGGTTGTCTAATATATATTTACGCAATTCTTGGGCGTTTGTAAAGTGTATTATGCTACCACCAGTGAAATTTTTTTCATTGGGTGAATTTACAACAAATGCACGAATTTGTATGAATGATTCTTCTAAAAAATCATCAAAAAGTTGTTGTAATTTATTGCAAGCATCCAGAATGTCGGCATATTGTGCGCCATACGCACCCACCCATAACACATCATTTGTGCCGATTGCGAATAATTCTGTCTGTAAATTGCCAATTTTTGGGGTCTTTTTTAATATATAACCACCCGCGGTAAATATTTCAGCAAATACTTCACGGTTTTGATTCTTTTGCACGGTTTTTTCCTCGACAACAGAAATATTGCGATTCGGCGTTGGACGCAATGTAGATGTTGGAATGTTCAGACGCGGTGGGCGCGCAGGTATCTGTGGCGCATTTGACACAGGTTCTGTTTTTTCCTGAACAGGTTTTGTTTGATGTATTGGTATCGCGATATAGCCGTGTTGGGTTTCTGTGCTGACAGTTTTAGGAAGGATATTATTATCTTTATTTGTTTGCTTGGTATTGCGCGCAGGCAATATGATTTTACGAACACGTGGTCGCAATATAAAATATATTCCGCAAACAAATATTATTGCAGAAACAACAATTGATATATAAAACGCCGGATTAACAGCCATCTGTTCTGCCTGCATTTGCCCCAGATACGCCCAGTGTTCAGGGGTAAAAATATTAAAACCAAAATATACACTGAACCAAAACCCGATACCCAGTGCTGAAACCAGCAACCACAAAATCAATAATAAAACCCGTTCGATTTTGTTTCTCATTTGCTTTTATTTTATCATATTTATGATAAAATAAAAAGTATAATGATAAATGATGCAACAATTTTTTCTGATGCCGATTCTAATATATCTACATGGGTTGCCCAAGATGCAACTGGTACTGATTTGGCATATTCTGCCGAAGTTGCATTGTCGCGGCATGGTGATTTTGTGTCTGTTATGCCAAACGCAGTGTCTGATATTTGGCCGTGGCTGGAAAAATCAGATATAAAAATATTGGCGCGTTTTTATCTGGAAAATATTGGTGCGGCGGTTGTTGATGAAACGATTGCAGATTTATCTGCGCGTATAAATTCCGCATTCAAGGCGGGTGCAAATGGTGCACAAATATTTATGTCGTGGCGCAATTTCCCGACATTTTGCCGGCATATATATGCGATTCGGGATGATTTGTTTTTTAATAAACATTTGTCCATTGGTTTAGATATATCTGAAATAGATGCAATGGATTGGGGCGAAGTATTCAATAATTTATCCAATGTTCGTGCAGATTCCGTGGTATTGGCGTTTGTGCGTGATGCCGGTGATAAATCGGATTTAGTTGGTCGGGTTTATGGTATGTTGTCCGAATCGCGTGATTGGACGGGCGGATTACATTTTATTCCGGGTGATAATTCCGAACGTGTGGAACAGGTTTATCGTCTTGCATCGGCGATGCGGCCAGATGATGTTAAAAACTTATCCTTTTTTATAAAACCATAAAAATGCCGGCAAAATGCCGGAAAATTTATTTGCCCAAGACCAAATATTTTGGCGCATCTGTTCCCGCCATATTTTTATGTTGATATCGGGTTTCTATCATATTTATTCCGGTATTTTGCCGGGATAAAGTTGTTTTTTTTACCTGTTCACAAATCCAATCAAAGTATTCGTGATGGTCGGTGCCGATAATAATCTGTCCCGATTCGGTCAACCGTTCCCCCAGTTGCGACAAAAATTCCCCGGTCAACAGCCGGCGTTTTTCGTGTTTTGCCTTGGGCCAGGGGTCGGGGTGCAAAACCCAAATTTCATCAAATTGTAAATCTGTTTCACGCAAAAATATTCTGACATCATCTGCCCATACGCGAATGCCGGCATATTCCGGCAAAATGCCGTCAGAATCATCTGTAATTGCCGACAGCAAACTGGCGACACCATTCATAAAAGGTTCTGCGCCGATAATAATTTTACCAGGATTGCGAATCGCCAAATCACGCAAGTGTTCACCCGCACCAAATCCGATTTCCAATATTAAGTTCCCAGCATTTTTGATGTTTTTTGGTGAAATTGCCGGTAAAACGGTGTCAATCAATCGCAACTGGCGTGCGGATAATTTTTTACCATGTCGGCGACCAAAAGTTCTTATTTCTTGTTTTTCCATATATTTAGTATAAAATGCGAATATTAAAAATACAAGGATTTGATAATGAGAGCAGGGCTGACCAAAGATTTAATCGCACGCGTTTTGGGCGCGACACCAAAATATACTATCGCAGAATTAGAAGAAAAGTTTCCCCCGCGGAATCTGCCAGATGGTGCATTTGTAACGCGTTTTGCCCCCAGTCCAACCGGATTTATGCACTTGGGCGGTTTGTACCAGGCATTGATTGATTGCAAATTGGCCAGACAATCGGATGGCGTATTTATGTTGCGCATAGAAGATACAGACACCAAACGCGAAGTGGCAGATGCGGTTAAAATAATTATTGATTCAATGCATCATTTTGGATTGGAATACAATAATGATGCTGTATATGGTCCTTATTATCAATCGCAACGCAAAGATATTTATCATTCTGTGGCGGCGGAATTATTGGCGCGTGGTTTGGCGTACCCTTGTTTCTTGACCGCGGATGATATGGAAGAAATTCGCAATAAACAAACTGCGGCGGGCTTTGCCACCGGCATATACGGTGAATTTGCACGCGACCGTGATATCGGTGCAGACGACATTATAAAACATCTGGATAATGGTGAAATACCAACAATTCGCCTGTATTCACATGGAAACCCGGATAACAGAATTTTCTGTAAAGATGCGGTTCGGGGTTCTATTGGATTTCCAGAAAATAACGAAGATATTGTTTTAATTAAATCAAACGATAGATTGCCAACATATCACTTTGCGCATTTATGCGATGACCACTTTATGCGTACAACGCATGTGATTCGTGGTGAAGAATGGTTGCCGTCATTGCCACTGCATACGCAATTGTTTCGCATGATGGAATGGATGCCGCCATTGTATATTCATACATCAACAATTGATAAAATTGATGGCGAGACCGGTAAACAACGAAAATTATCAAAGCGCAAAGATCCAGAAAGTAATGTTGCGTTCTTTATACAGGCGGGTTGGCCAACGGGCGCGGTTTTGGAATACCTGGGGAATATCGCCGCATCGGGCTATGAAGAAGCAAAAATGAAAGGTGCGGTTAAATCATTCTGGGATTATGAAATGAAGCCTAAAAAAATTCCAATGTCAGGCGCATTGTTTGATATGAAGAAATTGGAATGGTGGGCGAAAGAGTTTATTGGGTCGTTGCCGGTGGATGAATTGGTTGC
>CAMOFE010000004.1 GCA_946613195.1 uncultured Alphaproteobacteria bacterium | reverse complement strand
GCATGCGCGCCATGCCCGCAGCCGCCAATCCAGCCGCCCCCGCACCAATAATCACAACATTATATTTTTTCATTATTTTATCTTTTCGGCGGCGGTGCGCGCCAATTCATCGCATCGTTCGTTAAATTCTTCGCCGTTATGACCACGCACCCACACCCAATGTATTTTTACTTGTTCGGTGGCGGTATCCAGTGCCATCCACAAATCTTGATTTTTTACAGGTTTTTTATCTGATGTGCGCCAATTATTTCGCTTCCAATTCTTCATCCATTGGGTCATACCGTTTTTAACATATTGACTGTCGGTATGGATTTCAATTTCGTTGTGTCGGTGGGCGGCACGCACTGCGTTCAGTACTGCCATTAATTCCATACGATTGTTGGTTGTATTTTTTTCACCACCGCTACGTTCTGCAATGTTCTTTCCATCTGTTGCCAAGAACGCCCATCCGCCAGGACCCGGGTTGCCCAGACAACTGCCATCTGTCCAAATTTTTATCATTTATTATAAATCCTTTTTATGATATAATATCACAAAATGGCATACGATTCCAAAGATTTAACAGAAATGTCAAATGCTGTACGCGCAGATGCATTGCGTGCGATTTTGTCGGCGCAATCTGGGCATGTGGGTATTGTGTTGGGTGCGGCAAATATTATAACAACAATTTATGCAAATTTTATACAGCCTGGTCTGGACAGGTTTGTGTTGTCGGCGGGACACGGCAGTGCAATGTTATATTCTATCTTGAAATTATCGGGTCATAATATTGAACGATTGGATAAGTTTCGCAAAATTGGCGGTTTGCCGGGGCATCCAGAATATGGAATTCATGGGGTGTCTGCCACGACTGGGCCATTGGGTCAGGGTGTTGCAAACGCCGTTGGTATGGCGTTGGCAGAAAAAATCAAGGGCGGTGCAGGTCGTGTCTATTGCCTGTGTGGTGATGGCGATTTGTCCGAAGGTATCGCACAAGAAGCGATTGCGTTCGCAGGTCGGTACAAATTAAATAATTTGGTTTTGTTGTGGGATAACAATGGTCTGACCATTGATGGTGTTGCACAAACAGATTTGGATGTTTTATCGCGTATGCGTGCGGCGGGTTGGACGGTGGCGGAATCATCGGGTGATGATTTTGACACATTAAATCGCATATTGCGTGGTGCGCCACGTGCGCGATTACCGTTGTTTATATCTGTTAAAACCAATCTGGGGAATGGGTCGTCAATGGCAAATATGGCGGGTGTACACGGGTACGGTTTGCCGGATGGTGAATTGTCAGATTTAATCAAAAAATATTCTGGCAAACGCGGTTATGATTTGTGGCGTGAATTTGCGGATACTCATATTTGGCCGGCTGAAGAAGAAAAAGAAACAATTCATATCCCAGATATAAATTGGATGCCAGATTCTGCGCATATATCAACGCGCGAATTATCGGGATTGTATCTGGATGTATTATTAAAAAACGGTGTGAATCTGATTTGTGGCAGTGCGGATTTAGGGCACAGTACAAACATTCGCACCGCATCGGCGGTTGATATTGCGCCGGGTAATTTCGTTGGCAACTATATCAATTATGGTGTGCGCGAACATGCAATGGCGGGGATTATGAATGGCATGGCGGCATCCGGGGTGCGCGTGGTGGGGTCTACTTTCTTGGTATTTTCTGACTATATGCGTGGCGCGATGCGTATGTCTGCGATGTCTGGTTTGCCGGTGATTTATGTTTTAACCCACGACAGCATTACCGTCGGCGAAGACGGTCCCACGCACCAGCCGATTGAACATTTACCATCATTGCGGTTAATTCCTAATATGAATGTTTTTCGTCCTTGTAACGGAATAGAAGTAGAGTATGCATGGCGTTGTGCATTATCAGATAATAATCGGCCAACCTGTATTATTTTATCGCGTCAAAAATTTGATATGATACCCACACCATCTGGCACAGATGTGCGGCGTGGCGCATATATTATTCGCAAAACTGCGCGTGCGCATGTTCGTGCGACAATTATCGCCACCGGTGCCGAGGTATCATTGGCAATCGCGGTGGCAGAAAAGTTAGGCTCAACTGTCCAGGTTGTATCAATGCCGTCAGTTGCGGATTTTCGTGCCCAAGATGCACAATACAAGGCAACAATATTACGCGGAACAGTTTTCGCAATAGAGGCATCCAGTCCAACCCCGTGGTTTGAGTTTGCAGATGCTGTTGTTGGTATAAACGAATTTGGAATATCTGGTCCGGGTGCAGATGTATATCGGCACTGTGGGTTTGATGCAGATGCAATTGCGCGTGATATAGAACTGAAAATAAAATAATGTCTGATAGTGTGTTTGTTTTATCGTCTGGCGAAAATATTCCGATTATAATTACAACGCGCCGCGGGGTGCGTAATATTACAATGCGACCGCGTGTTATGCCGTTGCGCGAAATTCATATATCAAAGCCATGGCTGACATCAGATGGGGCGGCATTGCGTTTTGTAGAGCAAAAGCGAAAATGGCTGGAACGGATTTTCGCAAATGCACCGAAACATATGGAAATACGTCCCGGTATGTATTTAGATTTGTTGGGGCGGCGTGTGATGTTGGTACATAATCCAGATATGCGTTCTAATGCGTATTCGCGTGATGGTACGGCGTTAATTATTGGGGGTGGGGCAGATATGTTTTCACGACGTGTACGTGATTTTGCCAAGGCTGAATTATTATCAGAAATTAAAAAAATAATCGCCAGCACCCCACGTGAATATCATCCGAAACGCATTTCTTTGCGTGATACGCACAGTCGTTGGGGGTCTTGTTCAACAACGGGGACGATATCTTTTTCGTGGCGGTTGGCGTTTGCGCCGTATGATGTTATGCGATATGTTGTTATGCATGAATTAGCACATACAAAACATATGAATCATTCGCCCGATTTTTGGGCGACTGTGCGCGAATTGTACGGATTTGGGGTAGAACGCGCAAAGCGATGGTTAACACAAAATGGCACCAGTTTGCATCAGTATTTGTAATCTGCGCTTGATTTTTGTAAATATTTTACATAAAATAATGATTGTTATGGGAACAAATAATATTTGTTTTTTATCTTTATTTCATCACACGCATTGCTAGCGTGCATATTTCGCATTTATTTTTCTAATTCTAAACAAAGGTGTAAATCATGGACTTGAAACCAACAAAACCATTATCAGGATTTATTGAATTATTGCCAGCACAACAGCGTCTGTTTGATGAATGTGCATCGCGTATGTTGGGTGTGTTGAAAACATCTGGTTTTAATATGTTGGATTTACCGGCGATTGAACGGGCCGAGGTTTTGACCGATAAAGATAACTGGGATGAAATTGAAACCCAGATGTTTTTGTTCCAAAAAGGCGATACAAAAATGGGATTGCGGTATGATGGAACGGTTGGTCTGGCGCGATATGTGGCGGGGCACTTGAACGATTTAACTTTTCCTTTTCGCGCATCGCAATTTTCTAAACGTTATCGTGGTGAACGTGCACAGCGGGGACGGTATCGCGAATTCTATCAGATGGATATGGATATTATGGGCATAAATTCACTGTCCACGAATTATGATGCAGAAATAATTTCTGTGATTTCACGCGCATTAAATTCAGTGTCAGAATTTGTTGGGCCACATTATGTTAATGTCGGTTCGCGTCCATTTTGGGATGCATTATTTCAGTATTTGGATTTGACCGATGCACAAAAGAAAGATGTGTTTGTCTTGATTGATAAACGCGAAAAAATGGGCGATGAAGAATTCGCCGCTGGGTTGACTGACACGTTAGGGGATGCGAATAAAGAAAATCAGATAAAATCAGTGTTTACAAATGGGTATGAGTTTTTTGTAAACAAATCTGTCAACTTGGATTCTGCGATTTCGGAACTAAAAAACTTTATGCAAACCCTGTCTGATTTTGGCGTGGCGGATGCGCGAATTGACCTGGGCACGACACGCGGGTTGGCATATTATACAGGGCTGGTTTTTGAGTTTAAGTTGGCAAAGCATCCAGAATTGGGAACGGCGGCGGGTGGCGGTCGCTATGCAGATTTAGCGGGTAAATTCAGCAAGACTAAAATAATAGGTGTTGGTGCCGCAATTGGTTTTTCGCGTATGTTTGTTGCGCTGATGGAAAATAATCAGCTAGATTTGTCGCGTTTTTTATCACCGGTTGACGCGGCTGTACTGGTTATGGGAAATGAAAATGTTGCGTATGCGTTTAATGTTGTAAATGCATTGCGCGATGAAAATATAGCCACGGTGGTGTATTTGGATACAGATAAAAAGTTCAAGAATCAAATTGAATATGCAGATAAAATATCGGCCAGATTCAGTCTGATAATCGGCGAAGATGAATCAAAAAATAAAATGATTGCTGTCAAAAATATGCAATCAGGGGCCCAGTCGCAAATGTCTTTGGCGGACACAATAAAACACATAAAGAATATATAAAAATGATAATAGAACAAAAATTACAAGATATTTTAACGCGTGCATCTGAAATAGAAACGCAAATGAATACTGGGGAATTGTCAGGGGATGAATTGGCAAAACTGTCGCGTGAATATTCGCGATTATCTGAAATTGTGCCGCTGATAAATGAATATTTTCAAGTTGTCGCCGGTATCAAAGATGCAACAGAAATGCAACATGATGCCGAATTGCGTGATATCGCGAACGAGCAACTGGTTGAATTAAATCACAAGTTGCCAGATATTGAAAAACAATTACAAATTGCGCTGTTGCCACGTGATGCAGCGGACGATAACAGTGCGATTATGGAAATTCGTGCGGGTGTTGGTGGTGAAGAATCTGCACTGTTTGCGGGGGATTTATATAATCAATACAAATCATACGCAATGCGCATGGGTTGGAAAATAGAAGTGGTGGAAGAAAACGCAACATCGTTGCGTGGATATAAAGAAGTTGTGTTCAAGGTTGATGGTGTCGGTGCGTATGCGCGCCTGAAATTTGAGTCTGGCATCCATCGCGTTCAACGTGTCCCAGAAACCGAGGCGTCCGGTCGTATTCATACATCTGCGGCATCTGTTGCCGTTATGCCCGAGGCAAAAGATATAGACGTAATCATTGATGACAAAGATATTCGTATTGATGTTTTTCGTGCATCTGGGGCCGGCGGTCAACATGTTAACAAGACTGATTCTGCGGTGCGTATAACACACTTTCCCACAGGTATTGTTGTAACGTGTCAAAACGAACGCAGCCAGATTCAGAACAAGGCAACCGCCATGGCGATTTTGCGTTCTAAATTATATGAAAAACAACGTAATGAAGAAATGAGTGCGCGCGATGCATCGCGTAAGAGTATGGTGGGCAGTGGCGACCGCAGTGAAAAAATTCGCACTTATAATTTCCCAGAACAACGCGTAACCGACCACAGAATTAAATTAACATTATATAAATTGGATGATATTTTGGCAGGTGGGCCGGCATTGGACGAAATGATAGATGCGTTAATCACCGCGGATCAACTGGAACGCCTTGCCAATATGGAATAAAACCAAAAAACCGCCACCGGCGGTGTTTTTTTTGGTTGTACGATATAGATTATTGACATTCGTTATGCGTGTGTTAATCTGAAAATATAAAAAGGATTTTATATGTGGGGTGCAATTGTTGGTGATATTGTCGGTTCGCGATTTGAATGGAATAATATCAAAGATAAGCGATTTGCATTGTTTCATGGCGATTGTCGCTTTACCGATGACAGTGTTATGACTGTCGCGATTGCGCGTGCAATTATGGAACATCGGACAACTGGGGCAGACTTGGGCGAATTGGCGATTAAATATATGCGTTGGTTCGGCCGTATGTACCAGCATCGTGGATATGGTGGCGGTTTTCGTGATTGGATTTGGGCAGACAATCCTGTCCCTTATAACAGTTATGGAAATGGTGCGGCAATGCGTGTCAGTGCATGCGGTTTTGCCGCGGCTAATCTGACAGAAGCCAAAAAATTTGCATATCAGGTAACTGCGGTTACACATAATCATCCCGAAGGGTTAAAGGGTGCGGAATCTGTTGCGGTGGCGATATTTATGGCACGTGCTGGTGTCTGCAAGGATGATATTCGCCAGTATATAAATGATAATTATTATAAAATTGATTTTTGTCTGGATGAAATACGCGATGATTATCACTTTGATGTGTCTTGCCAGGGCAGTGTCCCCCAGGCAATCGCGGCATTTTTGGAATCAGAATCATTTGAAGATGCAATTCGTAATGCGATTTCCATTGGTGGCGACAGTGATACAATTGCGGCAATTACTGGCAGTATTGCCGATGCATATTATGGTGTCCCCCAAGAATGTATTAATCGCGCCCGCAACTATGTCAGTTTTGTAATGGGTGATATAATTAATCGTTTTGACCAGATGTTCCCAGATAATCGTGAAAAACTTGTATTCAATGAATAAAAATTAAATCCGACCATTCGGTCGGCTTGAATTTATGGCGTACCCAGCAGGATTCCCTCGCACAGCATATATGCTGGCTGCGGGGCAACCGTAACGATTTTGCTGCGTTTTTACTTGCAAAATCTACTTGTTGTCGCACCTGTGGTTCTCATCCTGTGGGTTTGCAGCATAAATTAAATCCGACCATTCGGTCGGCTTGAATTTATGGCGTACCCAGCAGGATTCGAACCTGCAGTCTTCACCTTCGGAGGGTGACGTGTTATCCAGTTGCACCATGGGTACGTACAATGGTTGTAATTATAAATATGAAAGGCTAAAAATCAAACAAAAATAAAAGTAACTTGCGTTAATATTCCTATCTGTTTAATATATGTTTAACTTTATATAAGGTGAATGGGTATGAAACCGCGAATTTTGTTAATCTGTCTTTTTGCGCTTGTTGGGTGTAATAGTGTGTATATGAAACCGCATAGTTTGGATACGAATAAAGTGTTTTATGCGGACAGGGGTGGCTATTCTATGCGGCGCAGTATAAAAGAAGTAATGGAAGAACGGGGTTATAATGTTGTTGTTGGGCGTATGCGTTCAACGCGCGGTATGTCTGGTGATGACGAAGATATTGAAATAGATACGGCATCTGTACCATCAAACGCACGATATATTGTAAAGGTGCGCGAAAGAAGGGAAAAGTTTTTCCCAATTTGGTGTGTTTTCAATGGGTTTTGGTGGTGGAATTTTAATGTATCTATCGCAGACCAGACAACCAATGAAGAAATTTTATCATGGCGCGGTCGGGGATGCGCGAACAGTTCGTTAGATAAATTAAATTCTATTTTGGATAAACTGGAAAAATAAAAGGGGGCGGTCATGGCGAATTTGCATTTTCATTATGGCGTAATGGGCAGTTCTAAGTCGGCGCAACTTATTATCAATGCATATAATTTTCGCAAAAATGGTGTCGCAACCGAAGTGATTAAGCCATCCACAGATACGCGTTTTGGCGCAACAACAATAGATTCGCGAATTGGTTTGTCTGTTGATGCAACGGCATTAGAAAATCTGGAACATTGGTCGTCAGATGCCGAAACAAAAGTAATTTTAGTTGATGAAGTACAATTCTTTTCGCCGTCTGATATAGATAAACTGGTACATATTGCCGATACGCAAAACAAGATAGTTATGTGTTATGGGCTGATGGTGGACAGCAATGAAAAACTGTTTCCTGCATCGGCACGATTGGTTGCGGTTGGGGCAAAATTGCATGCCATGGCATCTAATTGTCAAATTCATGGTTGTATGAAAATGGCGACGCATCATTTGCGTTTTGATTCATCGGGTAATGTTGTTCGTGCCGGCCAGCAAATTGAACTGGGGGATGGTAATTATAAATCCGTATGCCGAATGCATTATAACCAGTTCTATAAAAATCAAAACACCCGATAATTAATTCGGGTGTTTTTTTATCCCATTTGTTCTAATCGTTTGATGCGTTCGGCGACTGGGGGGTGGGTCGCGAAAATTTCGCCGATAAATTCACGTGGACCCGGGTTTTCAATACAAACCGCCGCCATAGATTTTACTTTATCCATTGATTCAACGCGACTGTCGGTGCTGATTTTGCGCAGTGCGTTTGCCAATGCGTGTGGGTTTCTGGTTATTTGTGCCCCGGTTGCATCGGCGACAAATTCGCGTTTTCTGGAAATTGCCATTCTTAAAATCGGTGTTATTATTAAATTAAACACCATAAATGCTGCCCACACCATAAGCAAAATTGCTGCGCCATTGCCACGATTATCGTTATCGTTGCTGATGCGTGTACCAGACATTGCCATACGCAGTAATAAATCTGCCGCAAAAACCGTAACACCGACACCCGTTATTAACAGCATATCTAATCGTATGTCGCGATTGCCAATATGCGCCATTTCGTGTGCGATGACCCCTTCCAGTTCCAATTTGTCCAATCGCCGAATTATACCGCGCGTTAATGCAACTGATGCATCACGCGGTGTTCGCCCCGTGGCAAACGCGTTCATAGAATCATCGTCAATAATATAAACACGTGGACATGGCAGGCCCGCCGCGATTGCGACATTTTCAACACTGCGAAATACTTCGCGGTATTTTGGGTCACGGTCGTGTATTTCGTGTGCGCCAACAGACCCCAACATCATTGAATCACCAAATGCCCACGATATTATCATCCAAGATATGCAAGCAATGATTGTCGGTACGGCAACCTGGACCGTGGTTTCCAATGCCTGATTCATTGGCACAACAATCCAAGTAAATAAAAATATCAGCGCAATAAATATAATTGGAAACAATGCCACCAATATCATGGTCTTGATATTATTACTGCGAATATGTTCATAAACAGTGATGTTTTTTCTCATCGTGTTGTTTCCTTTTATGTTTGTTTATGATATAATAAAAATTATGAAAAAGGCAAGTCTGTTTGTTTTGTTTATGGTCCCAATATGCGTATGCGCAGAAAGTTTTCTGACAGCACAGAATTTTCCCAAGACCATTGATGATTTGTCTTTTATTGATAAGATTACTGTTTTGTCAGATGGTTATGATATGCTGGCGACGGAATATGTTAATGGAAAATGTGTGTCTGGCTGTGCGTATCCGGGTATAACAATTCAAGAAGAAATAGAAATAGATGAACAAAACACAGCAGATGCAAATACAGTGATTGACACATATCAAAATACTGATGTTGAAGAAACGCATAATATACAATCAATCGGAACAACAAATACGAAATCTTGCAGTGTGTATAGTGCAACAATAAATTCTGCAAATAAAAGGCCGATACAGGCCCCAGTTGATGGTAATATTATAATTACTTCGGATTTTGGGCCACGCAATAAACCGTGCCGTGGGTGTTCTGAAAATCACAGGGGAATAGATATTGCCGCAAATGTTGGAACAAATGTTTATTCGCCAGCGGCTGGTGTTGTAACCAGTGTTTGGAATGACACAAAATATGGTGGTGGTTTGTCTATAAAAATCAAGCACGCCGATGGGTTTGAGACATCTTATGCACATTTAAGTAAGCAACTGGTCAGTGTTAATGATAGGGTTGGCGCGGGGTGTCTGATTGCTAAAACTGGTAATACGGGTAATACAACGGGTGCGCATTTGCATTATATGATAAAATATAATGGGAAACCGATTGACCCGTTGTATAAAAAGAATTATCTGGGACGCAGTTACAAGTTTGCAAATCAATCCGTTAAATCAAGAATTCATCGTGGCAAAACATTGCCTGGGGAAATTAAATAAAACATTCAGTTTTTATGTTTATGAAATTTGACAGCAAAACTGCCGTTATTAATAGGTATAGCAGAAATTATGTATGGCGATAAAACAGATTCTGCAACCCAGCCCGGAAATAATTGTCGTAATACACCGCTGGCACCAGTAATTATTGTTGCACTGCGTGTCCCAGATGTTGCCACAGACATAATTGCATCCCATGCTTGTTCCACGGTATAGTTATGTAAATCCAACACAATGCGGTCTGGAACAGGTGCAGATTCTGGCGGAACAAGATTGTTTAAGCGTAATTCTGCACGTACCGCGCGCATTGTTGCACGAACATCTGGGGTGAACTTGTTTTCCCCCATTTGTGCAATATCTTGTTCTGTTAGTTGTTTCATATTTTTTACTGCATTGGTGGATAACATTCGTCTGTGCCGATTATACAGCATCCAACAGAATTATTATCTAATATTGCAAATTCTTCGCCGGCGCAACATCCGTTCGCATCTGGGGCATTGCCGTCAGAACACATCGGAATTTCTTCTTGGATTACCGCATATTCTGGACCAATGACAGATTTTTTTGTAGATGCGCTTGGTGTTGATTCTATCAGTGCGTATTCTGGGCCAATAAAAGATGTAGGTGTTGTGGACTGTTCATATTGTACATCATCAAATTCTTCTTCGTACACAGGTTCTTCTGGAACATATACGGGTTCTGGTTCTGCGACCACAGTTGGCGCAACAGCATATGTTTCCACCGGTTCCATGAATATATTTTCGCTGCGTGAAACATTGTATGTTGGCTTGGTTACGGGTTTTGCCGGTTTGGGTTGAACAACAGGTTCTGCAATATCAGTCGGCTTGCTGTATGAAACCACAGGCAATGGTTTGGGTTCTGGTTCTGGGGTAACAACAGGCGCAGGTTCTGGTTCCGGTTCTGGTTCGGGTATAACAACGGGCTCTGGCTCTGGTTCTGGTGTAATAACAGGTTCTGGTTCTGGTTCCGGAATTGGTTCTGGAACAACAACAGGTTCTGCTGGTTGGATTACTGGTTCTGATGTCGCACCAATATCAGGCACATTATTTTGTGATGATTTTTGATACAACCATAATGTAAATATAGACAACACGACCAATATTATTAACAAGAAATAATACAACAAAGACGGCTTGCGTTTTTGTTCAACCGCCTGGACAGTACCGACCGTATTGCCTGTAATCGGTGATACCGGACGTACAGGCGATACAGGTGTTGGTACAAATGGGGTTGGGGCCGCAACAGGTTTTGCAACATTTACAGAATCAGGTGCGGGTTTATATTCATTATCAATCGGACGCATTGTGTTTAATACAGGTGCCGTGTCATCCGCAGAATCTGCACTGTCTGTATCGTCATAGGATTGTGTTCTAAACGATAACGGTGCTGGCGCAACAGGTTCTGGTTGTGGACGCACAATTGGTTGTTCGTATTCTTGTGTTATGTCTAATTCGTCTGTTTCGTCCACGTCGTCCATATCATCATCCTGACTTATGCTATTATAAGACGAAGTATCTGGTAAATCAGCAATTGGTGTAAACGATATTGGCTTTATAGATTCTGAATCGTCAACAGAATTGTTTTGTGCATCAGTATCAGTTTTTTCAGATTCTGTGGAATCATCATCTGTCTGGGGTGCTGGCATAAACGTTTCATCATCAGCAGATTGCTGCATACCAAAATCAACCGGTTTAAATGCGATTTCATCGTCCAGTATTTCTGGATCTTTATCAAATAACGGTTTTACTTCTTCGTCAGCCATATCGTTCATCCCTTGGTTTTCTGTGGATTCTGGTTCTGATACTGGGTCAGTATATTCGGATTCTGATTCAATAATTTGTGCGGCATTGTGTTCTGGTATATTCCCAGATTGTGTGCGTTCCAATATTGCGCGCGCCGCATTTGCATCACGATTTGCAATTGCCAAACGTTTTTCTGCGTTTCGTATTCTTTTTTCTGCGCGCGCCAGTTTTTCGTTTGCGGAATCTATCTGCGATTCTGTTCGTAATATTTTTGATGCGGATCGTTTTGTTGGTTCACGACCAATATCTTGACGTTGTGATGCCAAACGTGCGCGCAAGTCTTGGATTTCTGATTGTAAAGATACAATAACTTCCTTGGTGTTATTAATAGTATCTTGTGCGTTTTCTGCGATAACTTCGGACGATGCCAATCTGTCCAGTGCCGCACGACGAACCGCCGTCAGACGAAATTCGTTAAGATATATAATTGCATTTTTCAGTTCGTCTGGGTTATCGCGTTCGTTAATCAGTTTTTCATAAACGCCCAACCCATCATATTCAATATCTAACTTTTGATACAGATTGTCTTTCTTTGGGCGAATCGTTTCCAAATCCATGTCATAGTCATTAACCAGAACATCATCCCATTTGCGGTCATCTGTTTTGTTAATTATCAACAATGCGTTAGGTTTTATGTCAGTAACAGTAGAATCCAGTACGCAAATCAGTTGTTGCATATTATCATAAAACGCACTAATAGAGTTGCCCGCGATATTAAAATCTGTGCGGGTTAATTTTGGCATAAAAACATCTCTCTCGGTCGGCATTTGCATATTCCCCAGATATTAACATTATTTTTTCTTTGGTGCCGTAAACTGATATGCCTGTTTACAGTGTTCATAGCAATACGGTTTACCAACAAACACAGTCGCACCACAAAAATGAAAGTTTGCAGAATCAGGGTCGCCAATTGGCCAACGACACTGATTCGGTTTCATATTCGCCATTTCCAGTGAATGTTGAACAATGCGTTGGTGCACTGCCAATGTTTTTGCACTTTTCCCACTGTCATTAGTGTTTTTTGTGCTTTGTTTTGGTGCAGTTTTTTTAGGTTCTGCCACCGTTTTTTTTGTTGTCGTTGTTTTCTTTGGCACTGCGACCTTGGTCGCTTTTTTTACAGGTGTTTTTGTTGTGCTTTTTTTTGTCGGTGCTGTTTTTTGTGTCTTGGCGGGTGCTGTTGTTGCTGTTGCCTTGGAATTCCAGCCCAATCTGTTCAGTTTTCCGACGATGGCATTCTTGCTCATCCCCAGGCGTTTACCAATTTCAGCCGTTGACAAACCTTTACCTGTCAGTGCTTTTAATTTTTTCAGTGTTGCGTTGTCCCAACCTGTACTCATTTTAATTACCTTTATATTATACTTTATGATACAATTCTAGCATAGTTCCGAATCGAAAGGCAAGGGGTAAAAATATGATTTTTAATATATTTTATATATTATTGCTGGCGTGCGCATTTTGGTGTGCGATTATGATTTCACGCGCGGATTTTCGGCGGCGAATTATTCCTGATGCGTATTTATTCCCATTAATGATACTGGGGTTGGTCATAGTTGTGTTTTTTCCGTGGGTTTGCGACATTCGTTCGGCCGTTATTGGGGCGGCATTTGGGTATGGTTTGGCGGCACTGGTGGGGGCGACGTTTGACAAAATTCAGCGCAATCGTGATGCGTCTGCGCCCAGTCCGATTGGTATGGGCGATATAAAGTTAATGGCGGTTGGTGGAATATGGTTGGGGGCAACGGGGCTGTCGTTGGCGTTGGTCTTTGCGTGTGTTTTTGGCGGCATGTGGGGGGTAATAAAAAAACAAAAGTTTATTCCGTTTGCACCGTTCTTTTTACTCGGCGGAATTTTGTCTTTAATCATAATGCGTTTTCTGATATAATCTTGATATAAAAGAGCAAAGAGCAGAGAGTAAAGAGCAATGAGAGAGAACATTGTTTTTAACAAAAGTATTGCATTTTCAATACGGGTTATACATCTGTATCGCTTTTTGTGCAACAACCAACAAGAGTTTGTTTTGTCAAAGCAAGTACTACGTTCTGGGACGGGTATTGGCGCCAATTTAGCAGAGGCAGAATGTGCCATCTCAAAATCAGATTTTTTATCAAAGATATATATTGCATACAAGGAGTGTTCAGAAACTTTATACTGGTTGCGTTTATTGTATGAAACAGAATATATAACAAAAAAACAATATGATTCGTTGCAACGTGATTGTAATGAAATTGTGAAAATATTGTCCGCAACAACTAAAACAACAGAAAAAAACATTAAGTCAGAATCGGATATCAAAAAAATAACAAAAAGATTAGAAAGCAATGAAAAACACGCACAATGATTTTGCTAAATATGTTGTCAAAGCAATTTGTTGCTCTTTGCTCTTTGCTTTTTGCTCTTTAACTTGCGGAATTGGCGTTGCCAATTCCGCAAGTTATCAATCTGCGCCGCCGGTAATCAGCCATAATGGCCAGGATATTTACAATGTGCAAAATTATTCAACCAGTCAGTTTTGGTCACCAAATGCCCCGTATAATCAACGTATTATTCCCCAGCCTGTATATGCACGTGGGCCAGAATTAAATACAGGTGATTGTCAACGCGCGGTTGCGGCACAAATTGCATCGTATTGTCAGTTAAACAATCGCTGTTCTGGGATGCGGTTGATTGATATTCGCCCCAGTATAATGACGGCACTGTCGCGACTGCCGGGGCATAATTATGCAACGGCATGTGCCGGGTTTATTGATTCGGAATTTGATAATTATATGAATACAACGGCGGTGTCTGTACCGCAAAATCGTTCTGTGGCGTTTCCGGCGGGAACTGCGACAATCGGCAATAGTGGTGGCGAATTACAGATAAAAAATCCATATGAAATAAAAACGCCAAAATGGGAACAAGAAATGAACGAACGTGCCGCAGAATTGCAAGATTTACAGTCGCAAAATGGCGCAGGTTCAGAAAACTTATCGTCAACAGATTTTCCAAAAACAGTTGCGGATATTTCATTCCTGGACAGGGTTAATAATATTCAGACAGGACTGGAAAATCCCGCGGTCCAGGGCAGTGCGTATAAAAAAATCGCACTGAACGAAGAAGAATGGTTGCCGAATCCAGAATGTAAAAATGCACGCAGTCGTTTGCAACAAATGGCAGATGATTTGGCACACGTTCAACAATGTATTACAGATGGCACAGAATATGATGACTGTGTGGCAGGTCTATCTGGAACGTATTAAGGAAAACATATGAAACGATTATTTGTCTTGTTGTTATTTACTTGTGCGTTTGATGCCTTTGCGGCTAAGTCTGGTTGTGTTTTTCAGACAAAACCCCAAGGATACAGCGGACATAAAGGTAATGAATATTTGTATTTTAACGACGATAGAGTAAAAAGGTTGGAATGCGATAGCAAATGGTGTAGTGATGGTTACGCAGTTAAAATCAATGATTATAGTACAACCAAAACAAGAGTAAAAGGTAATGGACCAGTATTTGTGTGTAAATTAGAAGGTGGTGGTGATTATTGGTACACTGCCAGTCACGAAAACGTAAGCAAATGCTCATCTTGTCCAGAAGACGGTGTTGGTGGTTGGTTTGGTAAAAGGGCAGGAGAAGGTGAATTAGTTTATATGTTGCCGACATATGCAAGTGATTCAGAATCAAAGTGGTATACAGATGTTTGTTGGTGTCCTGAAACATCGCCAGCAGGTTCAGATGATTCAGAAACACCAGAAGACGAATCGGACGATGCGTATGATTCAGATGATTCAGAAACATCATCAGATGATGATAGCGGTCAGCAAAGTGGTAAAAGTTTAAGTGATTTGATTGTTAAAATAAAAAAACAAATGAATGATTTATCGTCCAAGTGCAATATTCCAATACCTGCGGCAAAATAAATGGCACGATTGATTAAATTTTTATCATTTTGTGTTTTTATGTTGTGTGCCAATGTGTCCTTGGCGGATGGTTTGTTTGGTATTCCAGATATAAAAATAGAAACACCGGACTTTGTGTCTGCGAACGATATTCGTCGCGGTGCGACCGATGATACAAAATGCGCAACAAAAATTTTCGCAGACGCGTTGCGTGAAAACGCAGGTGCGGTTTCTGAAACATCACACGAAACAGATATTCAACGTTGGATATATGCAAATTTTTATAATCCAGATGTATTAAAACGCGTGCTGAAATGTCCAGAAATTGCAAATGCGGCGGACGATGAAACAATTAAGTTTATTCCAATTGAATATACTTTTCCTGGCGGACGACGAATTGTTGTAAATTATGAAACCCAACCCAAGGTATTAAAACAGCGGTTAATGACATCGTCAAAACGTTCTTTGCCAAATGATAGTCCTGATATTATGAATGATACTGGAAACGTTTGGACAAATACTGAACCGGCGTGGTATGCGATTATGGTTGTGCAATCGGGCGCGTTGGCGAATTTTGTTGGCGCAGATAAAAACAACACGATATCACTGGAATACATAAAAAATAATATAGATACCTTGTTTCCGCGTGGCGCGTGTACCAGTAAAACCGCCATTGCGCGCGATTCCAAGGTTATGAATGTTGCGGCAAAGCGTACCGTTGGTGTTGATGACGATACAAATGATTACTATGTTTTTGGTGATAAAAATTTGCAGTGGATTTCTTATGCTGAAATCGCATTGGATGTTGTGATAACTGTTGCATCATTTGGGGGTGGGGCACTGCTATCTGGGGGTGCCAAGATGATACGTGCATCGCGTACATCAAAAAGATTAATAAATACTTGGAAAGAATTACGCGGTGGGGTTAAGGGTTTTAAGGAATACTCTACATTAATAAAAGAATCAGAACGAATCGCATCCAGGTTAAAAACGCTGGATAAAACCAAAGATGCCGCGGAAATTCAGCGATTGACCACAGAAAGCGCGCGTATCGCAGACCAAATCAAGGATATGGAGAAAGCCGAAAAAGGATTAAAAAAAGCACACAATGTTGAAAAATATCGTGATGCCGTTGCCCAAGAAAGCAAACTGGGCAGAGATATAGAAAATGCAACAAAAAGCCAGAAAGAGTTAGAACAATTATTGAAATCACAACGTGAATTAGAAAAATTGAATCAGCAAATGAAAACTGCAACTGGGACAAAATGGAACGAATATGCAAAACGCGCCACAGAATTACAAGACGAAATAAGAAAAACTGTTGGCAACGGCAGAACAATTCCATCTATATCTAATACAGAAGGGCGCATTAAAACAATCGGTGAAAATATAAAACGTATGGAAAAAGAAACCGACAATATTACCAAAGAAATCAAACAAATGGAAAAATATGATGATGCGGTCAAAGAATATCGCGATGTATCAAAAAGCATTGGCGAACTGCAACAATATACCAAGGGATTTCGTAAATTGCGTGTTGCGCAAACTGGTAATGTTGGCGCGCGCGCGTTTCGTGCATTTCGTGCCGCAGGTAAAAGTCAAAAGGTGCTGAATAAATCTGCACGCGTCGCCCGCGCCAGTATGAAATCTGGACGTATCAAAGAATGGCTGTTTCAATCAACGCTGAAAAATGCGGCGAAATTGGCAACACTGGAAAAAAATGCTGGTCTGATTTATGCGTTGTTAAAATTCGGTGGCGATATGTATGATTGGACCAGTGCAACAACCGATGAATTTACAAGTGGGGTTGAATTTGCACCGCTCTTGTTACTGGGGGCAGATGATATCAGTGGTGAAGAAAATGTTGTGAATTATGGTACTTGGTTAAAATGGTGGGGCGATTCGTCCAGTCCCGCTGATGACGATGCGGCATACTTGCAAGCGATGGATTTTGCCACAAAACTGCATCAAGATTTAATAGAGGTTATGGATGAACAAAATAATGATGCCTGTGTTGTTGATATCTATGTCGTTCGGCCAATAATACGTAACCCAGATTCAGATGATGCCAGTTTATATTATTTGATAATGAACGATGAACCATGGTCAACCCGTGATTAAAAAATCCCGCGATTGCGGGATTTTTACATAACTGTACCTTGGGTTGGGTAAAATGTTAATTGAATTTGACGCCATTTTTCATATTCGGCCGCCGGCAACATACGCAATGGTTGACATACGGCAATGGCATTTCGTATTGTGTCCAAAACATACGCAAATGCGGCATCGGTTGCGGCACGGGCGGCACTCTCAAACCAGACATCACGCACAGTTCCGTTTTGATTCATTGTTAAATGTGCAACCGCACGAATATCTTCCAGGCCTGGATGTGTTGTGTCAATGTTCCAACAACGTGTCATCGCCACGCGCAATGCATCAATTACAGATACCGTTAATGTTCTGTCCAGGGACACCGTTTCACGATTTACGCGCACCACAGTCGTTTTCTTTTGCGCAGGCTTATCATCTGATTTATTATCCTGGGCAGAATCTTGTTTCGCATCTGTTTTTTCTGTGTCATCAACCAGTGTCGTTGATTCAATTGGTTTTGTTTCATCTGGGGCTGGTGGTGTTGCCACTATGGGTTGCTTTTCGGGTGCTGGGGCGGAATCTGTTGGCGCGGAAGTGTTATATAATTTTGTTTCGTCTGCGGCAACGCGTACCTGGGATAAATCTATTTCCATAATCTGGATACGATCAGGTGTAACCAATTTTGCGCGGTGTAAAACAATCGCAACAGATGTAATCAACAATGCCACCGCAATTAAATGTCCAGCGGTGGACATTAATAAATTTTCCAGTGAAAATTGTCGCTGTGCATTCATGTTTTATTTATCAAGTTTTGTCCGCAGTCCAACCTTTTGGAATCCGGCATCTTTTAACCCGCCCATAACAGACATAACCGCGCCATAGTCGGCACGTCTGTCGCCACTAATCATTATGGTTAAATCTGGGTTTTCGCCACGCATCGCAACCGCGCGTTTTATCACATCATCACGTGTCAGACGCATTTCGCCAACATAATAATTTCCAGATGCATCAACACTTATCTGAATTGCGTGATCGTGCCCGGTCATTGCAGAATGACCTGCATTAGGCAATTCTAAATCAATGCCGTTTGTCATCATTGGTGTAGTTACCATAAATACAGCCAACAACACCGTCATAACATCAATCATTGGCGTTAATGAAATTCCAACAATGTTTCCGCGTCTTCTGTTGTTTCTCATAACAACCCCATTTTATTTCTTGTGTTCATATTCACGGCGCGCATCGTCCAAACGTTCATATAAATCATCCGCACGTTTTGTATAATATTGATGCGCAATCGCTGCTGGTATTGCGGCAATCAGTCCCAGTGCAGTCGTACCCAGCGCGGTTGCCAGCCCGGGCGCAATAACGCCGATACTGACCGACTGGTTGATACCGATTGATGCAAATGAATCCATAACACCCCATACGGTTCCAAATAATCCAATGAATGGTGCAACATATGCAACCATTGATAAAAACCATAAATTTTTATCAAACGGACGGATTAGTTTGTCCAGTAATAATTTCATATCATCGCACTGTTTTAATTTAACAGGATTGCGTTTTGTTGCCCGCCACAGACGGAATTTTTCAATGATAACCGCCCATGTTAAAATACTGAATACAACCAATACGATAGATGCAATCGCAGTAATAATATCGCCTGTAAACAGGTTCCACAGTGAAAAATTGTTCATTCTTGTCCCTTTTGTTCCTAGTGTAATTTTGATAGTATTTCGGTTGGAATGCGTTTTATTTTCATATTCCCCCCGATATATGCAACTGTGATTTGCATTATAGCACAAATCGCATCATTATGCACGAATTTTTGTTCCAGTGTCATTGACGCAGAACCAACTGATTTAATTTCTGTTTCAACAACAATATCCGCCGCCAAAGTTAATGGATGTAGATATTTTATATTCAATTCGCGTACCACAAATCCGATATCATCCGCAGGCAAACTAATTCCGCGCATCATATCCATACGCGCGCGTTCGGCGATTTCAATATACCGACCATGATACACAATGCCACCTGCATCGGTGTCGGAATACGCAATAGAAAATGGGAATTTATATATTTTCATCTTTTGTTATCGTACCAGTAAACTTTTTTGCATCTATGCCCAGTTCGTTTTTTAATCTTGCTGTAACCCGATGTTTAATTTCGTTATATACACTTCGTAGTTTTGGTTCGTAATTAAACCGATTTGCAAATTCATCTGAAAAGAATAATTTCCAATAAAAGTTATCATTATATGTGCCAACATATGATAAATCTTTGGCACACATATGTTGGATAGTTGTATCTAATATATCCAGTAATTTTACAAAATTAGATTCTGGTGATTGACGTAATTCATATTCGTTAAATAAATTATCAATACTCTTATCGTGCAACAAGTTTGTTATTGTGTTGATGGCGTCTTTTTCGTGTTTTTGTTTTGCCTGCTTATTTGTTGCGGTTTGTTCGTGTAATGGTACATCGTGTGCGATTGCTTCTGGTAAATCATGCAATATGCACAGTTTCAATACCCGTTCCATATCTATATTATTTTTTAGATATGGGCGCAATGCGATTGCCATCATCGCCATATTCCATGAATGCGAAGCAACGGCTTGATAATTCCCATCAGACATTTTGGTTAAGCGATATTCGCACTCCAATTTTTCGCATATTGTGAAAAAATCGGTTAATGCTTTTGTATTTGTCATTGTATCAATCCTAAATGTTCATATCCGGCATCTGTTACAACGCGACCGCGTGGTGTGCGCATAATAAATCCCAGTTGCATCAGATATGGTTCTATAACATCTTCTATGGTATCGGCAGGTTCAGATAGTGCCGCCGCCAAATTGTCAATTCCGACCGGCCCGCCCGCATAATGTTTTATAATCATATTCATATATTCACGGTCAATTTCATCCAAACCGCATGCGTCAATATGTAACTGGAATAGTGTAGTTTTTATGGTGTCTGCGGTGATTTTATTTGATTTTAATGCAGATGCAAAATCACGCGCACGTTTCAGTAATCTGTTCGCAATACGCGGTGTGCCACGTGATGATTTTGCCAATAATGTTGCTCCTGTTTCATCAATTTCTGTACCCAGTATGCGTGCACTGCGCATAATTATTTTTGATAAATCATCTGGTGAATAAAAAGATAATCTTAAATCAATTCCGAACCTATCGCGTAATGGATTTGATAATAACCCGGTACGGGTTGTCGCACCAACCAGTGTAAATGGTGGCAGATCAATTCGCACACTTTTTGCCGATGGTCCTTCGCCCAGCATAATGTCCAACTTGAAATCTTCCATGGCGGAATATAGAACTTCTTCTATTGCGGTTGGCAGACGATGAATTTCATCAATAAACAAAACATCCATTGGTTCCAGCGCGGTCAAAATTGCCGCCAAATCGCCTTGCTTGGTTAGCATAGGTGCAGATGTTGCGCGAAAATTTGTCCCCAGTTCATTTGCAACAATATGTGCCAATGTTGTTTTCCCCAGTCCGGGTGGTCCATATAACAAAACATGGTCCATTGCTTCGCCCCGCGATTTTGCCCCCGATATAAATACAGACAGGTTGTTTTTCAGGCTTTCGTGTCCGATAAAGTCCGATAATGTCTTTGGACGAATTGTTGTTGCCAATTCATCTGGAATATTTGCATCAAGAAATCGTTCATTTGTATTCATAATTATAACAACTTTATTTCTGCATCTTCGCGACCAACATACGCTTTCAGATCATTGTACATCTGGCGCAGATCTGCGGGTGTGCTGTACATTGCGTCAGAATTTTTAATACGAATTGTTTCTAAATCAATTTGTGCTTGCTTTTTTAATACCTGGGTTAAATGCGCAGCAAAATTTTTTGCATCTTCGGATTCTGCGGCACCCTGTAACAACAGTCCACGGTTAGGGCGGGGCGATAAAAACGCAAAATCAGAAATTGATGGGTCTGGAGATACCAGCGCAAAACCAGAAACTTCGGGACGGCGCATCATTGTTTGCAGTACATACCACGCCCCCAGTTGATTCCCCGCCAGCCAGATTTTTTCACTGTCTTCGTTATGATTTTGTATCCAGTCAATTACAGTTGCGATATCCAGCATATTATCAGCGGTTGTTCCAATCGCACCTTCGGAATCATTGACACCACGATAATTAAACCGCAAAACAGAAAAACCAATATCCATAAATGCGCGAAACATCGCGTATGATACGCGGTCGTTCATATGATATTTTTGCCGCGGATTCCCAGACAAAACCACCGCCAGTGGTGCTGATGGTGTTGCAGATTGATGATAAACAGCGTGTAATTTGCCAGATTCGCCAGAAATAACAATGTCAACCATTGTGAATCACCTTTACCTTTTTAATTTATTTTCGTAACTAATTTATAGAACAAATATAATGTATTTTTCAATAAAAATATTTTTGTTTTGACACAATTACCTATAATGTTCTAAAATTGCTTTATAAGGAGATAAAAGGCTTGCACTATGAAAAGATTTGCTTTTATGGCGGCAGTATTTGTTTTTGCTGTGTTTTCTGCTGATTTTATGAAATTTGGGGCGTATGCAGATTCCCAGGTGTATTATACAGATACACCGGTTCATTCGTACTATGCGTACCCGGACGATGTGAATTTTGTCCCAGAATCAGAATTTATGGCCAGTTCATATAATCCTGATTATGATGAACAGATATTGGATGCGCGTGCCGCACGTGAAGAAGAACAACCCGGTGTTATTTTTGCAGATCGCCCTATGGTTATTTGTCGTAACTTTGGGTGTACGCGTCTGAACGATGAAACAACGCGTTCTTTCTTGTTCAACAGCATAATTAATATGTTTATGATTAATTCGCATTCGCGTATGTATATATGCGAGGCAGATCCGTTTTCGCGCGACTGTTTACAGTCTGGGATTTCTTTCCCTGTGCGCAGTGGAATTGCCAATGCGTTGGTCAAAATCCCCAAGGCAACAATTTCCCAGGTTAATACATCCACTGGGTTATCCAAGGCCACAATATTTATGACTTATGATGTTTTGGTTAATGGCATTGACAAGCAATGCGAACAAACGTTGGTTGATATTATTGTGCCGACTAATTCCCAGGCAACATTATCCAGTCGCGAATTTAACTGTAATTTAACCAGTGGCAGATATAATACAATATCGGTGTTATTCAGTGTGGATTATATTGATTTGGATTATGGAATACTGGGTGGGTATTATTCTGTTGGTTTAGAAGGCTCGTCTTTGGGTGGTGGTACGGGTTACGCGCTGTTCAAGACAGAATACACAATGCGCGGAATGAAATATCGTACCGGTCGCAGTTATGATGGGTCATTTGATGAATCTGGAACAGAAATGATTATTCAGCCAGGTGAATATGCCGTGGAACCGCTGAAAAAATATTAATTGTATTCAATGAATAAAATAATTTTAGTTGTTGATGATGATGAAATGTTGCGCAAAACACTGGCAGTTGGGTTGCGCAACAGTGGTTTTGATGTGCTGACTGCGGAATCGGCTGATTCGGCAACGAATATATTGAATCGGGTGATGGTTGATGCGATTGTGTTGGACAGAATGATGGTTGGTACAGACGGGTTAACTTTCTTGCGTGATTTGCGCGCAACTGGAAATGCAACACCTGTTATTATGTTAACCGCACTGGGTGGGGCAGAAAATGCAATTGCCGGGTTGTCTGGTGGGGCAAATGATTATTTGGCAAAACCTTTTCAGTTCCAAGAATTGGTATTGCGGTTAAATAATATTGTTCGTAATCGTCCCAGTGAATCTGGCATAATGCCAGATGGTTTACAACTGGTTGATGATGAATTTTATATTGTCGCAGACGGCATCAGCCGAATATTGCCGTTATCAGGTGAAGAAAAAAAATTATTGCGCAATTTAACCGCGCCAATGGGAAATATCGTGCCGGCGGCCCCAATGGTTGCAAAACGCTTGCGCAATAAATTAAATATAGTATTATCAAACATAGATATGTTAACAGTACGGGGCCGGGGCTATAAACTGATTACCCGCGCAGTATCTGAAACCAAAAAAGAGGCTTGAATATTATGCGAATTATACCACGCAGTTTTTTATGGCGTACAATTTTGATGGTTTTGGTGCCATTGATAGTATCACAAGTTATTATTGCGAATGTTTTCTTTGGCAATCATTGGAAACGGGTTCATTCTACAATGGCGCGTACATTGGCAGGCGAGGTATCAACAATGATGCACTTCATTGATTCTGGGGAAACAGATTCAATGCAAAAAATGGCGCAAGATGTCGGTATAAATGTAACCATTAACGAAAACCTGAACAGACCAAAGCATTCTGATAACAAAGCAGGCGAGGCAGGACCATTGGCGCGCGAATTATCGTCGCGTCTGCAACGACCTGCAAAAATATATATTGACAAGGCTAAACGTCTGGTGTTTATAGATGTTCCAACAAAAAATCAACAGATAGTAACATTTGGGACTTCGTTATACAGAATATATTCAACCAGCACAGAAGTATTTATTATATGGTTGATTGGATCTATTTTGATTGTATCTGCATTGATATCGCCATTTATTATATTACATTCACGCAGTATTCGCCGTATTGCAAACGCGGCAAATCGGTTCGGGCGTGGATTGGATGCGCCTGGGTTTCAGCCCAGTGGTTCCAAAGAAATACGCGAAGCGTCCAGCGCAATGATTACAATGAAAGAACGACTAAATAGATATAATCGTACGCGCACAGATATGTTAAATGCGGTCAGTCATGACTTGAAAACACCATTGTCCCGGATGCGATTGGGAATAGAAACCAAAACAGCCAAGTCCGCAGATTTACTGCGTGATATTGACAGAATGACAGAAATGGTTAATGGGTACTTGGCTTTTGCGCGTGGTGAAATGCCAGAAATAGAGCAGACAACAGAATTACCCGCCATGTTAATTCGTCTGGCGCGTGATGCGGCACCTGATAAAAAAATAGAAACGGTTTTTCCAGATTCGCCCACGCAATTTTATGCGCGTCCAATGGTATTGGCGCGTGCATTCGGCAATATTATTGAAAATGCGGCACGATACGCAAAAAGTAAGATAAAAATTACAGAAATAGATAATGACGAAAATATAGAAGTTATCATAGAAGATGATGGCCCGGGTATTCCTGATAACCGCAAGGCGGATGCGTTGCGACCGTTTGTCAGACTGGATGATTCGCGTGGTTCTGATACTGGGGGAACTGGGTTGGGGTTGTCTATTGCCCAGACCGCGTTTGAGAATCACGGTGGGCAAATGTTCTTGGAAAACAGCAAATTGGGTGGTCTGCGTGTTCGTATTGTATTACCAATCTAGGGGTAAAAAATGAATTTGTATAAGTATGTTTCTGATAGTGTTAGTGAAAAATTAGGTTTTGTCGCAAGGTTAGAAGTTCCGCGTAATCGCGATTTTGGTGATTTTTCTACTAATGCGGCAATGGTAAATGCAAAAACAGTTGGTAAAAATCCGCGTGAATTGGCAATAGAATTATCTGCAAAAATATCTGAATTAGATTTTGTCGCAGATACATCTATTGCAGGTCCAGGTTTTATAAATATAAAAATCAAAGATGAATTTTTAATTAAATCATTAAATCACAAATCAGAAATCACAAATCATAAATCAGAAATCATAGATTTAGATTATGGTGCATATAATGTTGCCAAGTCATTACATATTGGGCATTTGCGCACATCTATTGTTGGGGATACTTTTAATCGTATTGCGCGTTTTTTGGGTTATAAAACATTTTCTTGGAATCATATTGGCGATTGGGGCAAACCGATGGGGCTGGTTATCGCGTGGATAGAACGGTTACACCCAGAATTACCGTATTTTCGCGATGACTTTCAGTCTGGGACGAATGTTGAATATGACATCAATACAGATGAATTAAATGGATATTATCCTGCGGCCAGTGCATTTGCCAAAGAAAATCCAGAATTTCAAGCACGCGCCCAAGAAATCAAAGCGAAATTTCAGGCAGGACATCCAGGATATGTGGCATTGTACGAGAAATTTTTATCTGTTTCATTAAATATGATGCAAAAAACCGTTCAACGGTTAAATATATTGCCGTTTGATTATGATTTAGGCGAACGTAATGCGGCAAAATATCTGGGGGATGTTGAACAGATTTTGCGCGATAAAAATATGATTTATAAAGATGACGGCGCCCAGATTATAAATGTTCGTCGTGATGATGATAATGCGCCAATGCCACCGTATATGTGGCGTGATTCACGTGGGGCAGACACATACGATTCAACAGATTTGGCGGCGGTATATTGTCGCAAGATTACAGATAATCCAGACAGGATAATTTATTTTACAGACCTGCGCCAGTCGTTACATTTTCAACAATTATTTCGTGTGTCTGATATGGCTGGGATATATCCGTATGAAAAACTGGAACATATTGGGTATGGAACAATAAACGGTTCAGATGGTCGCCCGTTCAAGACACGTGATGGAAACGCGGCAGGGTTGGACGATATATTAAATATCGCAAACGATGCTGTACGGGCACGTGTTGCCGAATCTGGCAAGGATTTAGACGATGAAACAATAAACGCGATTGGGTTGGCAGCGGTAAAGTTTAATGATTTGTTGCACGATGTGCGTTCTGATTATGTGTTTGATTCTGCATCAATCACCAGTTTTGAGGGGCGTACCGGCCCATACGTCTTGTACACGGCGGTGCGTTTGGCCAAGGTTTTATCGCGTGCGGGTGATATAAAAATTATTGCACCAACACAATTGTCTGAATCAGAACGGAATTTGATAATCGCATTACTAGATTTTGATAATACCGTGCGTTCTGCATTTGATAATCGTGCGCCTGATATAATTGCAAATTATACATATGATTTGTGTCAGTTAATAAACACATTTTATCATACCAGTCCAATATTGCGTGATGACATTGATTTCGATACCAGGGTGGGGCGGCTATTTATTGCGCGTGCGGCGCACACGGTTTTATATACTGCGATTGATTTAATGGGATTGATAATTCCAAAAGAAATGTAAAAAAATCGTCCATTTGGGCGATTTTTTTTATGGTATTTTTATTTAACCGTTAGAGAGTTGGTGGGTTATGTAGGACTCGAACCCACGACCAAAGCGTTATGAGCGCTCCGCTCTAACCAACTGAGCTAATAACCCACGATGGCTATTATAGTGCTTTTTATTGCTGGTGCAAGATTTTTTTGTTAAATTTTCAATATTTTTCTGGCAAAATGACACCTATGTCAATGATTGCACCAATTTTAAGTGATATGCAAATGGCGGCATTTAATGCCATAGAACAAACAAATCAAAACTTGTTAATTCTGGGGCAGGCAGGTACTGGAAAATCCACATTTGTGAATTATCTGAAATCTGCATCGCGCAAACGCATTGTGTGTGCATGTCCAACAGCAGTATCGGCATTGAATGTTGGCGGCGCAACAATTCATTCGCTGTTCCAGATACAACCGCGTGATTTTGTGCTGATAGATTTTGTAAAACTGAAAGCAAAAACACGCAATATTTTAACCGCCACAGATTTGTTAATAATTGATGAAATATCTATGGTTGCACCAGATTTGTTGGATGCGATTGATTATTTGGCACGCAGTGCGCGTCGTGATGGTCGGCCATTTGGCGGAATTCAAGTTGTTGCCATTGGCGATTTATTTCAATTACCACCGGTTATAACCCGCGATGCAGCACCATATTATGAACAAGAATATGGATTCCCGAACGCATACTTTTTTGATAGCCACGCATATAAACGCGCAGAGTTCCAAAAGTATAATTTTGATACTGTTTATCGCCAAAATGATGGTGCGTTGCTGGAAAATTTAATACGATTGCGTGGTAATGATGTGGGGGCATTAGGGTTCTTTAATTCGTGTCATATTGATGACGAACAGACGCGCAAAAATGCCGTTTTGATAACGCCGTTTCGCGCTGTGGCAGAACGAATAAATGCGCAACGTTTGGCGGAAATTCCCACGCCAGAGATTGTTTATACTGGCGAACTGACAGGAATTTTTTCAGAAAACGATGTTCCGGCACCATTGCATTTAACATTAAAGGTTGGGGCGTTGGTGGTATTTGTTAAAAATTCTGATAAATGGCACAATGGTTCAATGGGAATTGTAAAATCTTTGTCGGCGCGGGAAATAACAGTCCAATTATTGGGCGGCGACCAAGAAACTGTACCTGTGCGCCCCAATAAATGGCAAAAAATAGAATATATTCGCGATGAAAACGACAGATTACAAGAAAATGAAGTTGGCGCGTATCGTCAATTTCCGCTGATGTTGGGATATGCGATGACGATACATCGCGCCCAGGGAAAGACATTGGATTCTGTTATTATTGATATGTCGCGGGGTGCATTTGCCCATGGTCAGACATATGTTGCATTATCACGCACACGGCGTGCATCCGATATGCATATAATGCGACCATTGGGGGTGCATGATATTATATTTGATAACAGAATTATTGATTTTATAAACAGCAATAAATAATTATCGTTGGTTGTTTGCAGATTGCTGTAACACCATATTGCGTTTATTTATTGCGTCGCGTGATATTTCGTTTTTGTATATAATGTCAACAATTGTGCCAACAGTTGGTTTTGCAAAAAACGTTTTTTCGTTTTCGGCATTATCCAGCAAGTATTGGTTTGGCCCGTAATGCAATTTACTTTCCAATTGATATAGTAATTGCAATTCGTCCAGTGAATCTGCACCTAAATCATATTGCAAATTAGAATTCATATTAACCAAGTCAGGCTTGATATTTAATAAATCGCAAATGTTTTTGCGTACCATCAGAAAAATTTGTTGTTTTGTCATAATCATAATACATCCTTTTGTGTTTTTATATGTTTTTTTGCATTAAAATTGCGTTTGTTCCATCGCTGTAATATTTTTGGCGTGTTCCAATTTGTGTAAAACCGCATTGTTCATACAGTTTTATTGCAGATGTGTTTTTATCAGACACTTCTAAAAAAATTTTTTTTACACCGTTTTTTTTAACCGAATTTTCCATAATCGTTATCATGGCTGTGGCGATTCCACCGCGACGCGCATTGGGTGCAACCCCAATGGTTATCAGTTCTGCTTCGTCTGCAATCGCACGCCACACGATAAACCCGTTTTCAGATGCAACAATTTCACATCCTGACTTTTTCAAGTCTGCAAAATCTGTCGCGCCCCACGGTTTGTGCGGAAAACACAGTGCATGAAGATTAGCAACATTAATGAACATATTGATTGTTAATCTTGTTATACATTGTCAGAATATTGTCAAACAAGGTGGCACAAACATTATCTTTTTCGCGCTTTGATTGAATGTTTTGTTTCGCAGATGTTATATTGTATTCATATTCAAATAACATATTTAACGGCATAATTTCGTGTAAGTTATTTGGATTTGTTGCAGCAATAAAATTGCGTTTTATACTGATACGGGTAGAACCTTTTTCAATCCAAAACATACTGGCGTGCCCCAGTTCGTTAGGTGTTTCTTTGTATGTTATAATTGGATTGTTTGATTTAATAAAGTTCATTATTTTATTATACATATCTTGGGTCATTATTATTTCCTTTTATAATTTTCTTCGGCATAACTTTTGCGCAGATACATTGGTACAACGGGTTCCAAATTTCCGTTCGCCAATTTTTGTTCTGCGATTTTTATTGCCCCCCCCAGATTAAACGGCTTGTGCCCGACTGTGCGTGGCCACGCCATTTGATATGTCTCTAACTCCTCTATTTCCATGGTTTGCGGTGCCAGGTTTGCAGCACCAACAAAAAAATCGCCGCGCCCAGATTCAATCGCAACAAACGCATCTGGAAATTCGGCTAAATATAACTCAAAGGCATTTACCGGTACAATTGGAATATTCAGCCCCAGTGCCAAACCTTTGGCATATGCGATGCCCAGACGAATACCTGTAAAACTGCCGGGGCCAATAACCACCGCAATCGCAATCAGTTCAGACCATTTAATACCACATTCTGTTATAAATTTTTCCGTCTCGGACGGCAGGGCGGTTGATTGTTTATCTGTTTGTACTATGCGGTGCTTGTCGCCCAGTACTAACTCAATCCCAGCGTTGGATGTATTTATAACCAAGATATTTTGCGACTTATACTGCATTATGCCCGAACCCCAAACCCAATTTTTTTAGACAATGCAACATTGCCACGATTTTTTAATAAATTGTCAATAGTATCGTTGGTGAATTCTGTACGAATGTCTTCGCCATTGTTTTCTAATAAAGTGCGTCGCAAAATCGCTGTTAATTCGCGTTGCAATTCACGCACCCCCGATTCGGATGTATAATTATTAATAATATGACGAATCGCATCATCAGAAATGATAATGTTATTTGTATCCCATCCAGTATCGCGTGCGGCACGTTCTATTAAATGTTCACGAGTGATACGAATTTTTTCATCCGTTGAATAACCTGGGATTTCAATGATTTCCATACGATCTTTCAGTGCGTTTGACATATTCAGACTGTTTGCAGTCGCAATAAATATCACATTAGACAAATCAAAATCCACTTCCAGGTAATGGTCGCGGAATGTGCGATTTTGTTCTGGGTCCAGAATTTCCAGTAATGCAGATTCTGGATCGCCACGCCAATCGCGACCCATTTTATCAATTTCGTCCAATACAATAACAGGGTTATTTGTTTTGCAACGTTTTAACGCATCCATTATACGTCCAGGTTGGGAACCAATGTATGTTTTACGATGGCCACGAAAATGTGCCTCGTCAGAAACGCCACCCAATGATATGCGGTGATATTTGCGCCCCAGCGCATCTGCAATAGATTTGCACAACGATGTTTTACCAACCCCCGGTGCACCAACAAAACATAATATTGTGCCACGATTACGACCCGTCTTTTTCATAACAGCGATATGTTCTAAAATGCGTTCTTTGACTGGCTGCATACCGCTGTGATATATGTCCAGCGCAGCGCGTGCCGCATCTAAATCAATTGTTGGCATATCGGATTTATCCCATGGCATTGACAACAATTCGTCCAGATATGTTTTTAATAATGCCCCTTCATTAGACATTGGCGACAAATTACGCATTCTGCGCCATTCAGACATGGCCTTGTCGCGCGCATCCGCCGACAGTGGTGCGGATTCAATTCGTTTGCGTATATTTTCAGCGTCCATCTCTTCGTTGTCTTGCCCCATTTCCTGATGAATCGCTTTTAATTTTTCTTGCAAGAAAGCATCCCTGCGACCGTTTTCCATTTGTTGATGAATACGACGATTAATAGATTCTTCTATCTTGGATGTCTCTAACATTAAATTTATTTGTTCCAGTAATATTATCAATTTTTCCCGCCAAGATTGCGTTTGCAATATGCGAATCGCATCGTCAGTATCAATATTAGTTGCCTGTACCACAGAATCAATAAACGCGGGCAGGGGGTAATTGTTTATAATCGCACGCAGTTTATCCATCTTGAATTTGCGTGTTGCCGATAACAGTTGCAAATTGTCCGCAATTTTATCACGCAAAGCAATTGTTTGTTCATGGGCAATATCATCAGACATAATAATTGGATTAATTTCACCACTGAATATACCGCGTTTTACATTTATATTTACTAATTCAACGGCATCTGTTGTTTGGATTGTTGTATGAATTGCGCCATCTGGCATACGAAATATTTGTACGATATCACCAACAGTGCCAATGTTATAAATATGTTCTGGGGCGGTTGGATAATTCCAACTGTGCTGGGGCACCAAGACCAGCCTGCGCGTGGATTGCGCCGCAGCCTCAATACATTCAACAGATACAGGATTGTCCACATACAGTGGCACTGTTAATCCTGGATGAATAACTAAATCACGATGTGGTAATATATATTCTGTCATGGCGGTAATAAATATAAGGTATTTTTGCAATTTTGCAAGGGTTTATATAGGGTTTATCAGTATAAATCATAAACAAATAAAAATCTGCCGATTTTGGCAGATGTTTATCTTTTCCTAGAATACATATTTTATATTCAATCCAAATCCCCAACCGGATAGACCGCCATCATATCTGTTCAGGTTTCCTTGGAACGTGAAATTGTGTACAGTTTTTGATAAACCGATGCCATATTGCCAATAATTTTCGCTATCTAATTTTTTAATTTTTGTGCTATTTACAGACAAATCGCCACCGTTCGTAAAGTTAATTATGTATTGTCCATCCAGATTCATAAACCATCCATCGGTGATGTGTTTTGTCATTGTAATACCAGGGGCAAATTCCAGCATATTAAAATTATCGTTGTTTATTTTTATGCCCGAATCGGATGTATAATCAGCCGAATATATCCATGTATATGCAGCATACATATTTGGTATAATCAGTAAAGAATTATCTATTGTAATTTTGTATGATGCACGCGCGCCCACGCCCAGCCATATGTTTGCAAACTCATCATTTCCATAGTAGTTTTTAGAATTATTGTTTACCGCGCCTGCGTCGCCCACAAACGATATTCCAAAGTTATTAACATTATAGTTGTTGTACAACCCGAAATAACCGCCGCGTGAATCTGTGTCAATCCATTGGTTGTGCTGGTTGGCGCGTGCAAACCCTGCAAACGCGCCCCATTCAGATGTACCCAGTTCTAGTTTTGTGCGACCACCTGTTGCACCAACAGTCAGTAAATCATAACGATTGTCAACACGATTAAAATCATCCAGTTTCATATCTGTGTCGTGATGTTGCCAATCAATCCATACATTGTTAATCGTGGGCCACATGTTTTCATCGCCGCCATTGCGTCCGGTATTAAATACCGTTCCATCATCGCCGTATTCGCCGTATGTCGGCATTTCGCCATACATTGGTGCACGACCATACAGTTTTGTTGAATCAATATTGTGTGTGGAAACATTTGTGTTTCTTGTTGAAATCGTGTCGGGTTTTAATCCAATAACAGTGTTAAACAGCGCGTGTTGTAATGTTGTAATACTGTGCGCGGAAACGGAATTTGCATATATATAATCGTTGTTATTCGCGTTTGCCGTATATGTTGCAGATACTGTTGCAAGCATAGCAAATATTGCATATTGTTTCATTTTTGTATCCCTCTCGTTTCAATATTATATAAATTATATCATATTTTTATTGTCAGAAAAAATGTTTTTGATAATATATCGGGGTAACATGGATAAACAACTGACATCTTTACTGGACAGACCAATTGTTATGGTTGGTCTAATGGGGGCGGGTAAAACCAGCATTGGTCGTGCATTGGCGCGCAGGCTGGGAATTCCGTTTGTTGATTCTGACAAGGAAATAGAATCTGCTGCCGGGTGCAGTGTGGTTGATATCTTTGCTATGTACGGTGAAAAAGAATTTCGCAGGGTGGAACAACGCGTTATTTCGCGTTTGCTGGATACGCCGCCGACCTTGAAAGTGATTTCCACGGGCGAGGGGGCGTTTATCACACCTGCGGTGCGAAATTTAATATTGTCGCGCGCGTTAACAATTTGGTTAAAAGCAGACCTGGATTTGCTTGTTAAAAGAACAAATTTTCGTCATACGCGTCCACAATTATTAAATACCGACAGCAAGAAAATATTAGCACAACTGATTGATGAACGTTATGATATCTATGCGATGGCAGACATCTTTGTTGAAACCAAAGATGAAAGTTTGCGCAAAACCTTGGACAAGGTTTTGTGTGAAATAAAAAATTATTTAGCAAAGGGGAATAAAAATGGCTAAAACTAACTTGTTAAAAGAATTTCGTGCGTTTATTGAACGGGGCAGTGCGATTGATATGGCTGTCGGTATAATTGTCGGCGGCGTGATGACCGGGGTTGTTAATTCGTTGGTCAAAGATATTATTATGCCACCGATTGGGTTGTTAATTGGCGGTGTTGATTTCTCGCAATTGTTCTTTGTTTTGGCAGGTGGCGAAGCGGGTGCGCATTATTCAACTGTGGAAGCAGCGCAGGCAGCAGGTGCGACAACAATAAATATCGGGTTGTTCTTGAATACTATCGTCAGTTTCTTGATAACAATGTTTGCGGTATTTATGATTGTTCGTGCTGTGAATAAAGCGCGTGCGAAAAAGCCGGTAACAACGCATGCGTGTCCGTATTGCCAATCTACAATCAGTAATGCGGCGACAAAATGTCCGTTTTGTTGTTCTGCTGTAAAACCAGTAGAAACGGCGGCAGTTGAAGATAGTGATTTGGCCAAGGGATTGAAAAATCTTAGCAAGGTTGCAGGCAACGGCTTAAATCGTATTAAAAAAGCCGCCAAATTAAGAAAATAATCGCACAATAATGAAAAAATGCGCCGATGGCGCATTTTTGTTTTTATACACTAAAAACAATGTGTTGTTTTTTGTTTATAATAATCGTATTAAATGTTTTTTTGTGTCGCCGTATAATTTTTAAGATGGTTCGCTGTTTTGTTGTTGTGATATGTGGTGTGTAATGTGTAAAAGTCTTGAAAATCCGCGGGTCAGGGCGGTTTTGTCTGCTTTTTGCTAAAAGGGCGTTTGTATCAAAATGTGGCGGTTTTGCGCAGGTTTCCGATGATTTTAATGGTATAAATAGTTTGGTTCTGGTTGGTTTTATAAGTTTATGTAAAAAACGCGATGAAAGTGTTTAATAGTGTTTTTGTTGTAATAAATTTATTATGGATAAAATATTTGATTTGCAAAGCCCAGAAAAACTGCATAGAGTAGCGATATGTAAAAGGCGCATAATGTATATTATGTATAGTTTAGTATGTAAAGCGGGGCGGAATTGCTGTTTTGTGTTATCTGGTTTTGTTATTATTGATTGTTGGTTGTATGTGTTTTTTATTTTTTATTAAGATGCTAACTTTTTTTTGTTCGTTGCGCGCGTTTTTTTTCTCTTTGTTGTGGGTGCGCAGAACCGGTTTGTTTTGTTTGGTCGTTTTATAAATACGGAATATGTGTATGTATGGGTGTTGTTGCCCTATTTTATAATTGTGTATAATAAAATAAACACAAATAAATCAATATGTAATTAATTATATTTAATAATCAATATTGGTTGTTGTGCCATATGTTGTTATAAAACACAAATAGTTATCTGTATATAGTATGTTGTTTTATTATGTGGTGTGTAAAAATTCTGGCATATCACATATTAATAATAAAAATCTTGAATTTTGGTGTGCGTGCGTATAAAATCTGAACATAAAAAGTCCAAAAACAAGGTTAAATTCTATGTCTGACGATACGAAAAAAACAAACGAACGCGAAGAAAAATGGCAACGCCGTTGGCGTGAAGCCCGGGTTTTTGTCCCAAAAAACAATAATAAACCTAAGTATTATAATTTAATAGAATTTCCATTCCCCAGTGGGTCTGGATTACATGTTGGGCATATGTTGCCATATACCGGAATGGATGTTATGGCGCGTTTTCGGCGTATGCGCGGATATGATGTTTTGTTTCCGATTGGTTATGATTCTATGGGAATTTCTGCTGAAAAATATGCGACCAAGGTCGGATTGCATCCACGTGATTCTGTGGCACAACTGATAAAGATTTTTGAGAAAGATACTTCTGTTATGGGTCTGTCGTTTGATCCAGAATCTGTGATTTCAACATCTGATACTGATTTTATTCGGTGGACACAGTGGATGTTTATTCAATTTTGGCGCGCGGGTTTGGCTTATAAATCTGAATTGCCGATGAATTGGTGTCCTAGTTGCAGAACAAATTTGACTAATGAAGAATTAGAAGACGGTTGTTGCGAACGTTGTCATGGACCAGTTGAAAAAAAGATGAAGTTGCAATGGAATTTAGCAATAACAAAATACGCAGATCGTTTAATTGATGATTTGGTATATGTGGATTATCCAGAACGTGTCAAAACAGAACAAATAAATTGGATTGGTCGTTCGTATGGCGCAGAGATAGATTTTCGTGTTAACGACGATTTGGTAACTGTTTATACTACACGTCCAGATACAATTTTTGGGGCAACTTTCTGTGTATTAGCCCCAGAACATAAACTGGTTTCTAAATGGTTGGATGCTGGTCTGATAACAAATGCCGATGCGGTGCGTGGGTATATCGCGACCGCACATGCCAAATCAGAAATAGAACGAACAGATGCAACCAAAGATAAAACAGGTGTGCGTTTGGATGGTGTTATGGCAAAGAATCCATATAATAATCGTGATGTGCCGGTGTTTATATCTGATTATGTTTTAACCGACTATGGTACAGGCGCAATTATGGCGGTGCCTGCGCACGATAGTCGCGATTGGGATTTTGCGAAAAAGTTTGGTTTGGAAATAATTCCTGTGTTGGCGGGTGGTGAACCAGACAAGGTGTACGAAGGTGATGGCAGACATATCAATTCTGATTTTATGAACGGTATGAATAAGATTGATGCAATCGCAGCCGCAATTAAACATGGTGAAACGCATGGTTTTGCACGTGGAACCAAAAAATATAAATTACGTGATTGGGGTTTTTCTCGTCAGATGTATTGGGGCGAACCAATTCCAATGATTTATTGTGAAAAGTGTGGCTGGCAGCCTGTGCCGGAATCTGAATTGCCTTTATTACAACCATATATGGCAGATTATAAACCGACAGATGATGGCGAAAGTCCTTTGGCGCGCGCAACAGATTGGGTGAATGTACCCTGCCCGTGCTGTGGTGCGCCGGCGCAGCGTGAAACAGATACAATGCCACAATGGGCGGGTTCGTCATGGTATTTTATGCGGTATTTAGATGCGCATAACGACCAAGAATTTTGTTCGCGTGCGCAATTAGATAAGTGGTTGCCGGTTGATCATTATAATGGTGGTATGGAACATACAACACGCCATCTGCTGTATTCGCGCTTTTGGTACAAAGCGTTGGCGGACTTGGGTTGTGTGCCTGGGGTTGAACCATATAAAAAACGCACATCTAATGGTCTGATTATGGCAGCCGATGGCACCAAAATGTCCAAGTCGCGTGGTAATGTCGTCCCCAGTTCAGATGTTGTCGCACGTGCCGGGGCGGATGCATGTCGTTTGACGATTTTGTATTTGGGGCCATGGGAACAAAATGCAAACTGGTCCGAAGATACATTGCGTGGTGTTCAACGATTCTTGAAACGGGTTGAAAATTTGTCTGATAGTTTGACAGATGATGCACTGACTGATGACCAAGAACGTTTGGTTAATCGTTTAATTGCCGATGTTACCGACAGAATAGAGAATATGAAATTCAATACTGCAATTTCTGCGATGATGGAATATATAAATGCGTTTGGTGGTAAAATGCCCCGCCCTGCGTATGCAACATTGATTCAAGTTCTGAATCCATTTGCGCCGCATTTAACCGAAGAAATGTGGGAAAAATTGGGTAATTCAGAAATGTTGGTGTTGCACCCATGGCCAGAATACGACGAAACGAAATTGGCTAATAATAATATGACGATAGTTGTATCAATTAATGGAAAACGTGCGGCTGATTTTGTTGTTGCGGCAACTGCATCACAATCAGAAATAGAATCTGTTGCGCGTGATGCTGTTGCAAATAAATTAGCCGGCGCACAGATTGTTAAAACAATATTCGTGCCTGGGAAATTAGTTAATTTTGTGGTTAAAAAATAAAGACAACAAACGGGGCGTTCGCCCCGTTTGTGTTTCAGTATGAACGATAAGCCGGATTCTGTACATGCCATGGGCGAGTGTAAAACACACAAGCCGCAGGTAGTGGGCATAATTAATCTGCGTTTCATGTTACCATGGACGTCAAGCCTTCTACCCGCGCCTAGACCTTGGGGCTGGTAATGGCGCCTATTTGAAGTTGCTGCACATAGAGATTGGCCGTTTCACCCGAATTTAATCGATTACGTCACTGTTCCTCTTATCGTCAGGTCACCCTGCCCGGTCATTAGCCGGTATGCGCCCCAATGCAGTCCGGACTTTCCTCTAATCACAACGCGCGGATGCGCACTATAATCAGCTATGCCCTGTTCATCTGTGGTTGGTATTTTATCATTAAAAACGGTGTTTTCAAGCGGAATTTCTGGGATGTTCT
>CAMOFE010000003.1 GCA_946613195.1 uncultured Alphaproteobacteria bacterium | reverse complement strand
ATGATAAAGAGAACCAAAATCTCTTGTCCTACCATTAGACGACACCCCAGTAAAGACGGGCACAGCATGTCAACGCGACATAACCTTTTGTCATTCCTGGCACCGCGACAGCGATGGGAAAGGAACGACACCCCAAAAGCATAGCGAATTATAATAATCTTTGCACGCTTTGCAAGATTTTTTTACTTAAACGGTTAATTCATACGACATTTCTATCAGTTTTTGCACATTTTGCACCGTTACAGTTCCGTCCAGCAACACCGACACCCATTTAGTTTTATTCATATGATACGCCGGAAAGATTCCACGAACCCCACATAAAAAATCCGCATTATCTGTTTTAAGATTGATTATGTCCACATCACCATCGCCCCCCAAACCGAATGTTTTACGTGGCACATTACCAATCAACGCGAACCATTTGTTGTTACTGGCATGGCGAAAAATACAATATGTCGGATAACGCCGCCACAGATATTCTGGGGCCGCATTGTACCGTTGATTTATGAATTTTATAATTTTGTCTTTTATTTCAGCCATTCTGATGCCCATGACTTTAATTCATCCGCCGATACATTGGTTGGGAAACGTTTGCCTGTGGGGACGCTGGTTCCACTTGCTGCAACAATTTGGCGAATGCTGTCGGCGGCATCTGCGGTTGTTGGGGTGCCGCCGGATGTTGCGAATGGCACAATTATTTTACCGGTAAAATCATAACTTTCCAAGAAAGTATCAATTATAGATGGTTCGCGTCCCCACCAAATCGGAAAGCCCAAGAATATAACATCGTATTGTTCCATATTTTCAACGCGGGATGCAATTTCTGGACGCGTGCGGCGGTCTGACATTTCAACAGATGTGCGGCTTTTATCATTTTGCCAATCCAAATCTTCGGCGGTATATGCCGCCACTGGTTGAATTGCAAACAAATCTGCACCGGTTGCCGATGCCAATTTTTGCGCCACCCCCGCAGTATTGCCAGTCGCACTAAAATACGCAATCAAAGTGCGATTTTGTGATGCGTTTGATTTTCCGCAGAATGCCCAGACCAACGCGACAACAGCGACAATCGCAACAATGATGTATAAAAAATTTTTCATGTTTTTTCTCCTTGTTTTTATATATTTTGACTTATAGCAAGCATAGATTATTTATACAAGAAAAACAATTGAAAAACCTAATATTTATGTTTAGAATAACAAACACAAAAAACTCGGTCCCATCGTCTAGCGGTCAGGACATCGGATTCTCATTCCGGCAACACGGGTTCGATTCCCGTTGGGACTGCCAAATTTAGTTAATAAAAAACGCCTGACGGCGTTTTTTATTCAGGAAATTGAGCATCGCGCCGTAGCCAACGCGTTTTCCAAAAGGTATTCACATCAACCGATTGTGTTTTCAATGCAATTAAGCACCAGCGAAGGCGGATGACATCCGCTTACGCTGCATCTCTAACAGGTGCCAAGCGATTAATTATATTTGTAAATCTATTGATTAGTCGCTGTTTGCCATCGGTAAAAATGTTTGTCTTTTGTGGTTTGATTGTAAATGCAGAATTGTTCATATCGCCACTGGAATATAGATTACTTAGTTGTTTGTATGTGTTCATTTTTGCAAATTTATCACCAGGCACAACTGCTGTAACGATATAATCTTTCTTTCCGCCACCGATGGCATCAATAAATTCTCCGCTTTCTAACTTGGTATCAACAAACACCAAATTTTTTTGGCCTGGATCAAAAACACGCATTTTACCGTCAATTTCAACAGCAATTATTTGATGTCCGTTCATATGATTTGCCTTGCCATCGCGTGTCGCTTTCCAATCGTTATATTTTGCGGTACAAACCACAAAACTTTTTATTCCTTTTTCAGCAGCCAATTTGCAAAACAACTTTGCACGCCCAGCACACCCAACAACATTTGCGGGTATTTTATCTTTTATAATATCGTCTGCAGAAAGCCCAAAATGCCAGTCCCTGCCAGAAACACCATGTTCTTTCATATAATCAGAACGCGAACGCGGTCCAACGGCATCATGAAACATGGTGTGCATTTGAACCATTATAGATTTTATCGTTTCTTCCATAATTGGTATTATACCACGATATTAATCTTTTTCAAAAATAATTTAATTTCTTTCCCGCACTGCAATAAATCGTGTATCTCATTAGTTCGTGAATTACACAGATGGCCCTGCCAGAATAAACAAATCGGGTTTTATACTCTATTTTTCTTTGTATTTCAATATTTTCAACGGTTCGTAAGTTGAGTATCAAAAACCGCCACTGTTTTACACATTTACGAACTGTTTTTATTATTAAAATTTATATTATTAATATCCCAAAGCATATAACCACCACAAAGCAAAAAAGCACAAAGGGCAAAATACAACTGCACTCCAGCCTGCTATGTTTTTATATTTTGGCGCAATATATTTTGCAACAAAATATACAGCAATACACGGTAATAAAAACCCGATAATTAATGCAGGTATTTCTATATAACCCCATAAATTCTCAAATCCCCACGCAATCATCAAATGTGGAATATGTGCTAATAATAACATTATTATATACCATGTTAATAGCACAATTGGTGCCAATAAAACCCAACGCAAGACATCATAAGTATTGTTCTTCTTCATTTTGTACATCCTTTACGATGTAATTATATCACATTTACAAAAAGCTGCAATTTCTTTGATTTCGTCGCCCCGCAAAGATATTTTTACACTGGGTGGCTGATGAATTTACTGTTTGCGATTATAAATCGCCAAGGGCGCATTGCATCGGCACCGGCAAAGTCAATTCCAATGCGCGCGCCACACGCAATTTCTATATCGCAATCACGTGATTCCAGCCAAATATTATTATCGCCACATAAATCAATTTTGTTGTCGTTACGCGTTATGTCTAAAACCCGCGTCAGTTTTGCAGGCCCATTACAATTTTCATATTCAACCGCACGAATTAAAACCGCCGACGGAAATTCAGCCGGCCCGATTACAATATTAAACATATTATGTAATCCATAGCACAAATAAACATACGCAAAGCCACCTAATAAAAACATTGCGTCATTACGTGCAGTTCGCCGATAATTATACGCGTGCGATGCACGGTCATCTGGGGTGTACAGTTCCAATTCACAAATGCGCGCACGAACGACACGACCATCTGGCATACGGCGACATAAATACGCACCAACCAAGTTATGTGCAACCGTCAACGGGTCATCACAAAAGAATTCACGTTTCAGTTTCATAAATTTATTTACATGTCCGCAGGCCTGTTTTGCGGTCAATCCATACGCGTTCGGCGGCAATTTCCATCATTGGCATATCGGACAAACTGTCGGAATAAGAACGCACAACACGCGGTATAAATTTATTCTGTTTTGCCCATTCGTCCAATGCAACAACCTTGTTTTTGCCCCAGCATAATGATTTATATTTCCATGGTTTATCCGCATACATTTCTGAACAAAACACAGCGTCAAACTTCATATCACGCACCAGGGGTGGCAACAAATAATCTGGGGATGCAGATATACACACCACACGCCGACCCGCCGCACGTTCGGCGTCAACCTGGTCAGATGCCCATCCAAACCGTTCGCGACGATGTTGTTTTATAAAGTCTGGCGCAAATTTTTTTACCATGTGCGCTGTTAAAAATTTACGAATATTTTCGCGCCACCACAGCCCCCCCGGATTAAACTGACGGGCAATCAATGCAATACCCATCCACGGCAGATACAGCCACGGCCGCCACGCATGCCGAAAACAGTATTTTGCAAATTCAACATTACTGTCGTGTGCCGATAATGTGCCATCAAAATCAAAAACAACAACATCAACTTTGTGTAACATAGAAATAAATCCCTTTGGTTAATTATGGGGCATTATAACAACTTTTTTACAATTCGCAATTTTTAATCAGATATTTTTACATAATCGCGCGCGACATTTTTTATTCCGCGATTACCAAACGCAACCGTCAATATCGCGCCATTATCAGCAATTACAACCCCACTGCCCAATTCTGAATGTGTAACCAGTTGTCCAACCAATGTCTGTTTTGGTGCGGGGCGTGGTGTATATGAACGTGGCGCATACGCATAAGAATTTGCGCGCGGTGCGCCACCTTGGAAATCCAAGAAACGATTATCAATCTCTGATATAAATCGCGATGGTGAATTATACTTCACTTCTTTATATACCCATCTGGACATAGCATTAGTTATCACACAACGTTTTTTTGCCCTGGTGATAGCAACATACGCAAGCCGTCTTTCTTCTTCTAATGCCAACTCGTCAGTAATTTTTCTGTCATCAACATGTTTTATTATCGCCTTGTCGCTGGGGAAGTTTCCCTCTTCCCAGGCAGGCAGAAACACTGTATCAAATTCTAACCCCTTGGCGGCATGAATTGTCATAAGATTTACCATATTTTTACCACCATCAATTATATCACCTTCATCGTCGTCTGTTGTCATAAGAACTGCTTTTTCTAAGAAATCTGGCAACGTATCAGATTTTGCGATAACGTTTGTTATTAAATCTTGAATATTATTTAACCTCTCATATTTTTGTTCATCTTTGGAATCGTGCCACATCTTGATATAACCCGCCCTGTCTAGTAATGTTTGCGCCGCATCACATGGCGACATATTTTGCCAATCAAAATCAAATGCAGATAAAAATTCATCTGCTGCGACACGTTGCTTGGATGACAGTTTTGCATTACGCAATCCATCCATTAAACAAGTCCCAATTTCACGAATTTTTGCAATTGCCACATCACCAAAACCACGCTTTGGTTTTGATATTGCACGAACAAAAGATACATCATCAAATGGAAACACCAATAATCGCAAATAAGCAATTGCATCACGTATTTCCATCCGTTCATAAAACTTGGTTGCACCAATCAAACGATATGGGATACCACAGTCATTTAAAGCATCTTCTAATAATCGTGATTGACTACTGTTTCTTATCAAAATAGCATAACTGTTATATTTTTTTGATACGCTTGATTCTTTCAGAATCGTGTTCGCTATTATTTTAGCTTCATCTTTATCTGTCGGCAATGTTAAAACATATACAGGCTCACCAATATTAGATACATCAGATGGGTGCAAAATTTTTCCAAATCTACCAACATTATGTTTAATTAGTGAGTTTGCCGCACCCAATATATTCGCAGTACTACGATAGTTAGTTTCCAGACGTTTAACCATTGCTGTTGGAAATATTTTATTAAAATTTATAATATTTTTTATCTCTGCGCCACGCCATGAATAAATTGATTGATCTTCATCGCCAACGCAATATATGTTTGGGTTGTCTTTATTATCGGTCAAGAATTTTAGGAATTCCATTTGCGCACCGTTTGTGTCTTGGAATTCATCAACCAATATGTACCTAAATTGATTTTGATATTTTGCTAAAACATCTGGGTGTTCTTGAAACAATTTTAATGTAAGCAAAATGATATCACCAAAATCAACAGCACCCAATCGTTTTAATTCTGCATTATATGCAACATACTCTTGATCTGTATTTTGCAATGCCGACAACCCTTTATCTTTTATCAAGGATATTTTTTCCAAACTTTCTGATACGTTTTCACAATCAATAGATATATTTTTTAATATTCTTTCTTGGTCGTTTTCATCGTATATCAAAAAATCTTTACGCAACCCTATTCGTTCAGAATGCCGACGCAATATTTTTAAGCACATAGAATGAAAAGTGCCAATCCATTGCATTTCATTTGCTTTTGATGTTTTTACACGAATACGTGATTTTATTTCATTTGCTGCTTTGTTTGTAAACGTAACTATTAATATCTGCCATGGAGCAATAGTTTCATTAGAATCAGACATTAATAAAGATGCCGCAGCGGCTATCAAAACACTTGTTTTTCCAGTGCCTGCCCCGGCTGTAACCAACACAGGACCATTACGAATCGCCCCTACTGCTTCTTTTTGTTCGTCATTAAGATTTTCTAGCATTAAATTCATCGGTTTATTATAATACATAAAAATTTACAAATTGGAAAGGTTAAAAACAGATATGGCACGTATAATTTGCTTTGATATTGAAACAACTGGGTTTGAGTACGCACGGGGCGACCGATGCATTGAAATCGGTGCTGTTGCGGTGGTTGATGGCAAAATTACAGATGACACTTTTCATGAATATATTAATCCAGAGGGGAAAATTATCCCGGCCGAAAGTTATATGGTGCACAAAATATCTAATGCGTTTTTGGAAGACAAACCAACAATGGCTGTTGTTGGACCAAAATTTTTAGAATTTATTGGCGACAGCAAAATTGTTGCGCATAATGGTTTGGACTTTGACTTTCCATTTATAAACTTTGAATTTGCAAAACTGGGGTTACCACAAATTCCGCGCAACCAACAACTGGATTCTATTGTAATCGCCCGCAATCGCGTATTCGGTCCCAAAAGTTATTCATTGGATGCGTTGGCGAAATGGTATGGAATATCACTGACGGCGCGCGCAGATGCGCACGGTGCGTTAATTGACGCAGAAATCTTGGCCAAGGTATATCTGGAACTGGAAAACACTGCGCCGGCGCCAGATGTTGCAGACATAATTGCAAAACAACACGCTGAATTCTTGGCACATCCAAAGGTTGGGGGTAATTTCCCACGTCGCCATTTTCCACCATCTGCCGAAGAATTAGATAACCATACCGAATTTATGCAAAAAATTACAGGCTAAAAAAATCCGCATAATGCGGATTTTTTTATTCTCCACAAAGACCCGTAGTTGGATTACGCGTGTATCCCGATGCACACTCGCACATACCATTCACATTTGGGACACCACCAGTCGTAGCAGGTGTTTTGCAAATACAAGTACCATATACATTATATTCTGCATTTGGATCTGAACACGCTGGCATACATGAATTATTCCAAACAACATAATTTTCATTGCACATACACAAATCATTAACATATCTGGATTTGGCATTTTCACATTCCGCCTGGGTATCATAACCATTGTATTTACCATCATCACCCTGTTCACAAGTCATTTGTGCCTTGGTTGTCAACTGGTATATTGAATTATCTGGGCACAGTAATGATTGATAGAACATCTCTGAAATACTTTGCAGACAGACCTTTTGACAATCATTTGCATTTGCGCCATTACAATCCCATGTAATATGTTCACAATCGTCCCCTGTGCAATTAGGATTAACCTGTTCACCTGTATCATATTCGCTGCCTGTTGGGCAATGTTCTGGATCGGCGGCAAATACCGCATACGAACATGTCATGGCAACATTGCGACATGCACCTGTCATAACATTGTAAATACCACTGACTGATGCGTTTGATGCCCATGTATTAACCTGGGATACTTGTTTGTTATAGCACGTGGCAATATCAACAATGCATGTTGATGCATAATCAGATATAATTTGTTGCTGGGCGGCCTTGATATTGACCATGGCACGTTGGATATAGTTCACAACAATATCGTTATACGGTTTATAATTTCCGTTGGAATCATATGTATATTGCTGACACTTGTCTAAAACAGCACGACACAAACCGTTGTCTGTAACATTTTGACCTGTTCCAATTTTGGTTAACAAGTATTTAATATTGCATGTTCCGTTATTGCCACCTGTTGTATGTGTTTCTTCATCTGGTCCGGTGCGACAATATGCCGGCGTTATGGCAATTCCATCTGCGCTGCGCAACATGGTGGCATTGATTGACGCGTTATTAAAGTTTTCCATAAACAATGTTATATCGGCGATATTTTGTCCCAATACAACTTCGCCATTTTCATCAATATACCGTTTGGTCGGATCCAGACATTTATAATAATCATCACCACAAACCATATCATCTGTCATGCACGCATCCAGTGCCGCCACACATCCCTTGGCATCATATTGATTTTTATTTTGCATCACCGCCAAACGCGCCTTTTGCAACATACGATTAGCACTGCGAACATTTGCAACCAATGTATCATTCATTTTGTTCAAGCCTTGTTCGTATGCAATGCAATCTTTATCAATTGCCAAGTCATAATTACCCGTTACCTGGTCTGCGGTTGCGCCAACTTCCTTGCAACGTTTTATGACCGTATTACAACGTCTGCGTGCTGCGTTATACAATTCTGTTCCGCGCAGGTTTGATACACTGCTGGTATTATTAGTTAAGAAATCTAAACTGAACATATCGGAAAAATCGTCAGATGTGAAATCCAAATCTAAATCCAACCCAAAACCATTATCTGCATAATATGCCGTTGCAGATTTTGGATCTTTTATCATTTTTTCAATATCTTCCAGCATATTGCGGCTTTCGGTATTGTCCTTGTTTGTTGACAAAGCATCTTCTGCTTCGGTCGCACTCATAATCGCGCGAATTTCATCCGCAGTCAGACCGACATAGCGAATACGTTGTGCAACCTCGTTCAATTCGGCATTTGCTTCTTTAACTGCCTTTTCAACCTTGGTATATCGGGACAGGTTTGACGAACAAGAACAACGTTTTTGATTTGCATCAACCACCGCACAGAATTGGTCCATACATTCGTTATACTGTTCCTGGCAAGATTTATTTAATTCTGCGGTTTGTTCCAAACGTTCTTTGGCCTGGGCAATAGTTTCACGATTTTGCGTTTTTGTTGTCAATGCACGCGCAGATAAACTGCGAATTTCTGATGCTATATTAGAACCCGTCTGAACATCACTATCGCCGATTGTGGCGCGACCGCCAACCTCTGCTGTGCTGGGGCGCAAAGACATCCCAGAACGACGCACCATTGGATTGTTGTTTATAGATGCCGCACTGACCCGGGCATTACGTCCACTGTTGTTAAATGTTGCCTCTAACTTATCACGGGTATTCCCCGTTGCAGACGACCGCGACACAACATTTCGTGCCGCATTTACAGATGCCCCAATATCACGTGAAACACCCGTATCTGGTGTACGTACAGCGGTACGCGAAACAGATGTAGAATTGGTTTCTGTTGTTTGTTCTGTATTTATGCGGGAAATATTGCGTCCTGCCCCATCACGCGATGTTGACACGGGCGCATTTCCACCCCCAGATGCGACAACACGCGACAACGCATCCGCCGCAAAAATATGCGGTGTGAATAACGATATTGCAAAGAAACAAGTGGCCAATCGTTTCATAATTATCACTATATTATATCACAATTAAACAATCTGACAAAGCCTTAAAAACAATAATTTTATGCATCCTGGTATTCCTAGGGATTCGTTCGTCTTTATCGTCTGCCTTTTGTTTTCTAATCTGATGTAATCACAGAACCAAAGGAGAGATAGCAAAATGCAACAAAAAATCAAAAAATACGCAATCTGCACGACTGCAATTATCATCATTGGAATTGCAATATATATGATTTGCACAATGTGCGGAACAAGTGGACTAAGACGCGATGTTATGCGCCAATGTGGAACTGGGATGGATTGCAAATGTATGGCAAATATAATCCGTTACAGAATGACAAATGACGAATTACGTGCATTTGGACGATTTATGAATGCTATGCATACGCGTACCCCTGTAAACATATTGGAATTTACAGACGAACAAACCGCGACACGAATATTTAATGTTGTGTCAATTTGTCGTCAAAAAACAGAATCAGAATCTCCAAACACAAAAACAAAAGGAAAATAAATGAAAGCAAAATATTTGCCAGTATCATTATTGGCGTTTAGTATCGCAACATCTAATGCATTTGGTGCAGTTGGCGATGTAGTACTGACCACATCTGGGCGTGCGGTTTCCGCTGCGTGGGAAGGCGCGGTGATTGGGACTGTTGACCTGTCCAGTTTTGTAACATACAGTAAACTTGATGAAACACTGGGGCAATTTGTTATATTCTTGCATGAAAAGGCCGAAGATGTAACCACCGCAAAAAACGCGGCCGAAGCCGCCGCGGCATCTGTTGCCAGCAAGGTTAATTCTTCTGACCTTAGTTCTGTCGCATTTACCGGGAATGCCAGCGCATTGAATAATGACGCAGGATTTATAACACAATCAGATGCCAATTCGCTGATTGCATCTGCTGTTAATGATAATTTAAGCGAATATGCCACACAAAGTTGGGCAAACGACAGATTTGCAACCAAAGAATGGGCAGAACAAGAACTGGAAGATGTCGCATCAACATTGGTAACAGTTATGCAACAATCCAGCGCAGCCACACTGGCGGCAAACAATGCAACCGCCGCAGTCGCATCCAAGGCAAACGCATCAGATGTTTATTCCAAAACAGAATCGGATGATAAATTTGCAACAAAAACATGGGTTCAAGAAGAATTTGACGATATCGGCACATTTATGGACACCACCACCGCTGGATTCCAGGCAATGGGCAATTCTATAAACGCATTGAATACTGAAATATCAACCAAGGCAAATTCTGCCGACCTGGCAACGGTTGCAACATCGGGCAAATCCAGCGATTTAGATAATGACGCAGGTTTTATCACAAATGCTGCACTAAACGATTATGCCACAACCGACAGTGTAAATTCTGCATTGGCAAATTATACAACGACCACAGATATGAACAATCTGTTAAATGCCAAGGCAAACGCATCGGATGTATATTCTAAAACCGATGCAGATTCATTGTTTGCAACAACCGAATCTGTCAGCGACATCCAATCACAAATTGATTGGCTGGAAGATGTATATGCCAATGTAACAGGCACTTCAACCCAGATGGAAACATCAATTGCATCTGCACAGAATACAGCGAACGCAGCACAATCATTGGCGGAATCTGCCAATACCAAGGCAACATTTGCCCAAGAATTATATATGTCAGCAATTGAAACATTGGTTGATATGAATACAGAAATTGGCAATACACAAACAGCACTGGACACAAAGGCAAATATTTCAGACCTGGCGACAGTTGCAACATCGGGCAAGGCCAGTGATTTAGATAATGATGCAGGATTTATAACATCGGCGGCATTATCTGATTATGCAACAACCACAGATATGAATAATCTATTAAGCACCAAGGCAGATGCATCAACCGTTTACACAAAATCAGAAATTGATGCAAAAACAGATGCGTTAGAATCTACAATGTCTGAATTTGCACGCACATCTGACCTGGATTCTATAACCAGTCAATTATCAGAACTGTCTAATACTGTATCGGGGGCAACCCAAGATTATACAACCGCCATTGACGCGGTACATTCTGCAAACGCCACCGCCAGTTTGGCATCTACAATAGCATCTGGCGCAGCAACAACTGCATCTGCGGCTGCGGACACTGCGAACGAAGCATTGCACATTGCACAAAATTCGCACACCGCAGTTGAATCAATGCAAACAACTGTGCAAAATCTGAACAATGCAATGTCAGACAAAGTCAGCACAACTGATTTAGCAACCGTTGCAACATCTGGAAAAGCCAGTGATTTAGATAATGATGCCGGATTTATCACGGGGGCAGATTTAGCCAACTATGCCACCACAGATGTTATGAACAGTATGTTGGCGGACAAAGTCAGTATTAACGATGTTTACACCCGCGACCAGATAAATGAAACATTGGGGTCTATGGTATCAACTGTATCATTGGCGACAACCGGTCTGAACAATGTGTCTGATTCTTGCACAATGGCAGATGCGATTACATCATTGGACAGCACAATCGGTGGTGCAATCACACATGAATCAAATGGTGTATTGGCAACCAACAGTGTAAACGAAAATATTGTCGCATTAAGCGATACAATTGGCGACAGTGCAGAAATGCACAACGGGAACGCAATAACAAATGGCACAGGTACAATGCCTGAAACAGTTGTTAGCGCGATTAATAATATTGATGAAACAATCGGTAAAATACATCACCTGTTTGATGGTTCTGCGGTTGATTCAACACACATTGCATCCACAACGGGTGCGGGGTCTAACCTGGCCATTGGCACAACGGTTGAAGACCACTTGGTTAATCTGGACAATGCAATTGGTGACCGGAATATTGCATCAGCCAACGCAACAATCAATGCCGCCGCCGCAGTCAGTATATCAGACGCATTATCTGCAACTGGTGATTTAATTGGCAATATGGACTTTTCAGGTACAACATATCTGGGCGGGGTCAGCAATATAACCGATGCATTGCGTACATTGGATGCGAATATTGCAACCGGTGGCACAGGCGGTGCATCTGTTGCAGCCATTGCAGCAATTGACCATAAAATTGACCATGTTGAAAAACGCCTGAACAAAGGTATGGCCGCAATGAGTGCATTAACCGCCCTGGTACCAAATGCACGCGCATCAGGTCGTACACAAATATCAGTCGGCACCGGCACATATGGCGATCGTGTTGGCATTGCCGCAGGTGCGTTCCATTACATCAATAATCGTGTATTGGTAAATGCCGGCGCATCATACGGTGGTTCGGGGGACATGGCATTCCGCGCAGGTATAACATTTGGTTGGTAAAACAAAAATCGCGCCAATGGCGCGATTTTTTATCTCTTTTCCCAATAACAAATCACATATGCATGATGGGTATCATCGGTGCGAATGCGGTGATGCGATACATTACCATCAATTGCAACATCAACAGATACTTCGGGTGTATCGGGTGAAATTTCTTTCTTATAATTTAATTCAATACGGCGCAGAATATGTTCATTACGGAATTTATATCCGACACTTTCACTGGCCCATGTGGCATAAACCGCATTATTTATATGCTGATTCACATCCACATCATCAAAGCGACATTTTAATGTATGTGTTTTAGTTGGTTGAAAATCAGGAAATTTATCAAATGTTCTGTCCCATGCGCGTTCGGTGTTTGTTGGCCACACCGGCAGATTTTCATTCAATCGCATTGGCCTGCGCCGTTCTAAATCAATCAGAACCCATTGTGATGTTGCCCGCACCAACAGTTCACCACTGGTGGTATCGCGAATCTCAAAATCACGAATCGCGCGCAGATTATCGGTTACCGATGGCCATGTGATAAAGTCCACCGTTTCCCCCTCTAACGGCATTTTTACAATATCAACCAGATAATGCGTTACAACCCACGCAATATTATGCGCCGTCAAATAAGTCCGCCCACACCCCAGGTTTTCCGCATGTTTGTCACCAATACCTTGTAATTCATTTAACAACAGTGTTGGGCGCAAATTACCATAACGGTCAAAATGCTGGGACTGCAAGATTGTTTTGCGTACTAATTTTTCTGACATACTATTCACCTGCCCTTTCTGCGACAACAAAGTCAACCGAATCACCCAACGCGATTTCATTTGCACGTGCACCAGATTTTATCACACCAAATAATTTTTCTGGTGTATTTTTCGGAATTGTTAATGTCGCCAGTTTTGCGCCATTGCCAACCTTGCGTTCTGTACGCAGACCACGAACTGTTTTTAATATATCCAGCGCAATCGCCATATCAGAAACATCAGTTTCGTATTCAGATTTTACACATGGATACGCCGTCAGATGCAATGTTTCGCCACCTTCGATTTCTTTATAAATTTTCTGCCATAATTCTTCGGTCAAGAACGGAATAAACGGTGCATACAATCCAATAATTGCACGCAACACTTCCCACAATGTCCATTGTGCCGCAACCTGCGATTCTGCACTGTATTTTTCCGGCGACCAAAATCTGTCTTTGATGAATTCCAAATATTGGTCGCAGAAAACATCGTAAAAGAATGTATCAATCGCACTGCGTGCATTGTAATTATCGTATTTATCTAAATTGCGATGCACTTCGGTAATACATTTGTTTAGTTCAAATAACACCCATCTGTCTTCTATGAACCGGTCGGCAACAGCGATTGGTTTTGCAGATTTTGGATTAAAATCGTTCAGATTCATCAAAGTATATTTTGCCGCATTCCACAATTTCGTCAGTAATTTTGAGCCACGTTTTACTTCGTCATCACTGTAACGCAAATCTGTACCAATTGGTGCCGTTGCCACCCAATAGCGCAATGCATCCGCACCGAATTTTTCAACAGTTGTTAATGGGTCAACGCCATTGCCCTTGGTTTTGGACATTTTTTGCCCTTTGGAATCACGAACAATACCATGAAAATTCACTGTTCTAAATGGAACATCGCCCATAACGTAAATTCCCATCATTATCATACGCGCAACCCAGAAAAATATAATATCGGGACCTGTGTATAATAAATCTGTTGGATAGTATTTTTTTAATTCATCTGTATTTTCTGGCCAACCTAATGTTGAAAATGGCCATAAAGCAGAAGAAAACCAAGTATCTAACACATCATTATCACGGGTTAATGTTTTACCACCCGATTGTTTAATTGCATCCGCTTCGTTTTCCGCGACATAAACATTACCATCCGCATCATACCATGCTGGTATCCGATGTCCCCACCACAATTGACGCGATATCGCCCATTGACGAATATCTTTCATCCATGCCATAAACAAATTATAACGATGTTCTGGCATAAACTTGACTTTTCCACTTTCCACAGCAGCAATCGCAGGCTGTGCCAGTGTTGACGCATCAACAAACCATTGGTCCGACAACCATGGTTCAACAACCACACCACCACGTTCGGAATATGGTGTTGGAATAATTTTATCTTCAACCTTAACCAATAAACCAGCAGATTCTATATCTTCCATAACCGCCTTGCGCGCATCATACCGGTCCATGCCCCAATATTTTTCAGGCACAGGTTTTTCAGAAATCATCTTTGCGGTTGGTGTCAAAATGCAAACAGGTGTTAAATTATGGCGCAACCCCACTTCATAGTCATCAAAGTCATGCGCGGGTGTAATTTTCACCGCACCCGTACCCTTTTCTGGGTCTGCATGAACGTCGGCAATAATCGGAATTTCAATATTTGTTAACGGAATTATTGCACGCCGACCAATTAAATGTTTTAACTTTTCATTTTCTGGATGAATTGCGATTGCTTGGTCGCCGAACAATGTTTCGGGACGCGTTGTCGCAATTTCAACAAACCCGCCCCCAACCAATGGATAATTAAAGTAATAAAATTTTCCATGTTCTTCGCGGGTTTCCACCTCTAAATCAGACACCGATGTTTGCTGTTTTGGGCACCAATTTACCATACGTTTTGCGCGATAAATCAGTCCTTCGTTATACATCTTTACAAACAGTTTGGTAACGGCATGCGATAATCCATCATCCATCGTAAAACGTTCACGATGCCAAACAGGCGTTACCCCCAGTATATGCAATTGATTTATAATCTGACCACCCTTGTCCGCTTTCCATTTCCATGCAATTTCTAATAATTCTTCTTTGGTCTTGGAACGTGGATTTATACCACGCTTTGATAAATCGCGTTCAACTAATAACTGGGTTGCGATTGATGCGTGATCGGTGCCTGGCTGCCACAGGACATCAAACCCGGACATACGTTTATACCGGCAAATAATGTCTGTTAAAACATTATCCAACGCGTGCCCAACATGTAAATTTCCCGTTACATTTGGCGGTGGCATCATAACGCAAAATTTTGGTTTATCAGATTTTACATCATTGTTCCAAAATGTGCTGTTATCCCAGAATTCCTGGATTCTGGTTTCAATTTCGCGCGGGTTAATATTCTTGCCCAGTTCAATATTCATTTTATTTGCCCCTGATTTCAATAAACATAGCCCACGAATATTAGCAAAATAAAATCAAAAGGCAAGTACTACGATATCCGTGCAACACGACAAAATGTAACACCATAAACCGCTGATGCCCCTGCCCGCATCAGAACGCGCCGTAATTCGTGAAATGTTGCACCTGTTGTCATAACATCATCAACCAATAAAATTCTTTTGCCACGAATTTTGTCAGGCCGCGCAACACTGAAAACACCGCGAATATTTTCTGCCCGCGCACGTGCATTTTTATGTCCCATATCTGGACGGTATTTGCGATGCACACTATCGTAATCAATTTTTACACCATACGCTCGCGCGATTGGACGTGCCAATAATGATGCCTGGTTATATCCACGCTTGAACAATCGCCGGCGCGCCAATGGCACAGGCATAACGATATCAGGCATAATATTTGTATCACGCAATGCCCATATCATTGCACGCGACATAAAAGTTGAGTATGAAATTTTTCCGCCATGCTTAAACGGCAACATGGCACCCCGCGATGCATCGTCATAAACACACGCAGACCGAATTAAATCCAGTTCGTTTTTACCCGCCGCACATGTTGCGCACAATGTATCTGATGCAATATTTATACTGTATGCCAATGGATAACCACATATTGCACATTTAGGTTCTTCAATCCAATTAAATGCCGTCCAACAATCAGCACACAATTCGCCGTGTACGGACACATCCGCCGTACACAGCGGGCAACGCGGTGGAAAAACAATGTTTATTATTTTTGTAAATATCGCGGACACAAACTTGCGAAATTGCATTTTACCAAGTCATACTTTTATATGTTTTTTTGCCAACTGTATCACCAAACATATTGCGACGTTTTTGTGTCATTGTTTCATATTGGTCGCCAGATATTATGCGCAAAACAAAACTATCATCATCACGCGATGCCAAAACTGGCATTATGCGCTGTTCGGCAACACCAGTATCACGCAGAACCTGTTCAACAATTGCCAATCTGCGCGCCGCCAGTTTGCGTCCATCGCTGCTGCGGGTGGCACGTTCTGGAATTGCGACCTGGATTGCGCGTTTTGGGTTACTGACCGCGATAGTGGCATATTCACTTAACAAATTATAATTTTCACGCGACAATGCAGAATCATCATCACGGAATGCAATCTTTATTTCCAATGTACGAATCGCGCTGCCCTCTGATAAATCACGATGGGCGGTAAAACCTTCACTGGATGCAGACATATCACTGGCCACATCAAACCGGTCATCTATTGGATAGGTTGACAGGTGTTTATTTTCCGACAGGAAAGTTTTCTTGAATGCCTTGCGTAATTCAGTCGGGCTCATTTTAGACATATCGCTGCGCGTTGATGCAACACGTGCTGTTGTTTTTTGTTCAACAGGGCGCGCAACTGCATCCATCACAGTTGGTGCATCCATTGGAACAACAACACGACTAATTTTAATTGGCGCAGGTGCCTGGACACTTTCATCTGCTTGACGTTGTAATTCAACCAATTTTGCGATTTGCGCATCTAGTTCTGCCCTGTCATCTGAATAATTCGTTGCATTTGCAACACGTGGTGCCGAATCCAACGATTCTTCGGGTAATACATAATTAGAACTGATTACAGAAAATTCATCTGCACGTGGCATACGCAAAGGCGTGTCCGTTTTCACCCATAAATCTGTACTGGGGCGATTTGGAACCAACACATCTGCAATTACAGTCGTTTTTTCAGGCGATTTTGTATTTGCAACAACCGCGGGACGTGCAACCAAGCGCCGATGTGTTGGTGCAACAGATGTTTTTGTTTTTGCAATTGTTGTGGGTTCTTCGCCAAACGCCGCGCGGGCGGACACACTACCCGCGGAAACATTAACAACAGGCAGACGTGCATTACCAAACGCAGAACATGCAATACATAATGACAGCACAGAAATCGTGATTTTGCGCATAACTCTTTCCTTCCTGTAATAATCATAGAACATATTGCGAATCGCACGCAAGCAGAAAATTTTATTTCGCCGCAGAATTATAAATTTTTATGTATTCGTCTTTGACAGCCTGCATTAATTCATATGCGCCACGCGCACGCGGGACATCAAAATATGCAGAAAAATCCATAAATTTAGCATCTTCCCAGTCTATCATCGCGATAATTTTGTATGTTTTCGGATTAAAAATAAAATTGTCGCAAATATCGTGATGAAACCAACCGCGCATAAATCCAGGCGCATCTGTTGTTCCTTTGATATTGGTCAATTCTGTGGCATCATATACAGCGCAATCGTATATAAACCGTGCAATTTGTGGTGCCAATATATCAATATGTGATAAGATATCGTTTGCGGGGACATCAAAAATCTGTACCCCACGAATAAATTCGTATTTACGGATATATATTCCATCAATATGTAAAACTGTCATTTTTGGGATTTTGATTTTTGTCATCTTTCGCATCGCAGATGTTATAAGTTCTTCGCGCACAATCAGATTATTCAATCCGCGTTCTGCGATTGGAAATTTATAAATGTATTTATCATCAACAGATACGACCAGGTTTCGCCCACGCGCACCAGTAATAAATTTAATGTTATGCGGTTTATGCCCTAAATCTTTCCTGATTATTCGCCAAACACGAAATGCCCCCCACGCGCAGTATATCGCCCGCACACGACGACGCGCAGCCTTGTTTGCGACAAAACCACAAATAATATTAATAAAAAAATACCTGACCTTATTGAACATACCTATAATGATAAATACAAACTGTGTACACAGCAAATAAAAATCTTGCCAAAAACATATTGACATTTTTATATTTTGTCATTATCATTAAAACAATGATACAAAAAAGGGATTAAAATGACCATAAAACAAAAATTTATAATTGCATTAACACCTGTTATGATGTTTGGTTGTACAAACTCTGGCAAGCGGTTACACACAGACGACAAGGAAAGAATTGCAAAACTGGAACAAACATATGATTTAATTCGTACTGAAATTGCATCCACAGGCGATAAGTATGAACAAATGTTTGTTGATTCTGTGTATTCTAATCCAACGACACGCGAAATAAACAACATCGCGTTTCGCCAACGTCAATTACAGCAAGAATTGGAAATGTTGCAACAAGCACCACGAACAACCGCAAATATGAAAAGAATAAAGAAAACATTAAAACAAATCAACGAATGCCAAGATGAAATCCAAAAAGCAGAAGAAATAAAAATGGATATATCTGAATATTTTTATTCCAAAATGGTTGATGAACGCAAGCCACTGATGGAGCAATGCAAACAAATCAACATTATATTGGATTCATTATATGCAAAACAAAAATAAAAAAGCCCCAAACGGGGCATTTTTATTGCAATAAATCGCGCGCACTGCGCAACAATGTTATAACTGTGTCAACCTGGTCCGAATTTATTGGTGCAGATGTTGCAATTGTCGGTTGTATTGCTGGTTTAACATCCTTGGCAACTGTTGTTTCGCCAAAATTACCATCGCGCATCATTTTTTTTACACCCGCGATTGTCATACCTTGGATATATAACAAAGATTTTATTTTTTCTATTTTCTGAACAGTTTCTGCACGATAATATCTGCGCCCGCCCGCACCTGTTGTTGGACGAATTGCGCCTGGAAATTGCTTTTCCCAATAACGCAAAGTATATGCCGGCACACCCAATTTCTTGGACACATCGTTAATAGAAGAAAAATATTCGTTTTCCATACCGTGAATTATATACAATCAGTAAATTTTTTTCAATTATAAATAAAAATATGAATATCTGCCTGGCAACAGGCGCAATACATTTTGATATTTTATTAACCAAGGAAAACAAAATGTATCTGCGTGATATTTTATCAGAGTCTTGCATTTCAATTACAACAAACAAACTGCGCACAATTTTGACTATGCTGGGGGTGGTTATTGGGATATGCGCTGTTGTAATAATGATTGCCGCAGGTCAAACTGTTGAACATAAAATAATCAGTCATTTTTCTGACCTGGGCACAAATACAATAATGTTGCGCGCACGCGCCACAGAACGCGGCGGGATTAAATCTGGGCATCGTATGACATTAACAACCGATGACATCGCAGAAATTGCAAAATTGCCCGGTGTTGCTGCAATTACACCCGCACAAATGGGTATGGTACGACTGGTGCATGGTAATCAAAATTTATATGTTGCAGCGGTGGGTGCATATCCTGATTACAAATCTGTATTGAACATAGATACAGAATACGGTGATTTTTTTAATATGGACGATGTGCAAAATTCACGCAGTGTTGCAATTATCGGGCCACGCGCATTATATGAACTGGGGATGCCAGAAAATTCAACAGGCAAAACGATTCGCATAAACAATATGCCATTTACCATTATTGGAACCACAAAAACAAAAGGCGACACTGCCCTGGGCAGTCAAGATGATATGATAATCATACCACTATCTACATTCAAGAAGCGTCTGGTTGGCGATGAATTTCCAAATTCTGTCCCTGTCGCAGGAATCCGATTGACCGATAATGCTGATAACAATTTAATTATTGAACAAATAACTTCTATTTTGCGAATGCGGCATAAACTGCGGGATTCAGACCCAGACGACTTTCAGTTTTTTGATATGAAACAAATAATGGAATCATTAAACAGTGTTGTTGGTAATATGCAGATTCTGATAATTGCAGTTGCAGCAATTTCACTGATTGTTGGCGGAATTGGAATTATGAATATGATGCTGGCATCGGTTACAGAACGTACACGCGAAATCGGTATTCGCAAATCTATTGGTGCATGTGAAAAATATATAATAATTCAGTTTTTAACAGAATCGGTATTAATATCGCTGACCGGTGGTTTGATTGGTTTGATACTGGGGATTAGTATTGCCCATGGGGTTGGACGCGGTATTTTACATTTCTATGTTCCTTTTTCCATTTGGCCGATTGTTGTGTCTTTGTTTGTGTCTGTATGCGTGGGAATTTTTTCTGGTATTTTACCAGCAATACGCGCATCAAAATTGAATCCGATTGATTGTATGCGACACGAATAAAAAAGTCCGGCATTGCCGGACTTTTTTTATTCTTCTTCATCACCATCTGATGCGATGGAAATTGCAGATACAACCTTTTCATTTTCAGCGGTACGGAATAATGTTACACCTGCTGTACTGCGTCCGGCAATACGCACATCGTGCACGGGGGTACGAATAATTTTTCCACCATCTGTTACCATAATTATATCATGGTCAGAATCAACTGGGAATGCACCCGCAACAGCCGTGTTCTTACCACCCAATTTAATGTTTGTAAATCCACCACCACCACGGTGTGTTGTGCGATATTCGTATGAACTGGTGCGCTTACCAAAACCATTTTCAGATATCGTCAAAATGAATTGTTCAGAATCTGCCATTTTCTGCATCTGTTCATCAGACAATACAACATCCGTTGTTGTTTCTTCATCTGTATCCCCGGCATCTTCTTCAATTCCGGTTGCCGCACGGCGCGCCGCACGCGATTGTTTGATATATGCACTGCGGATTGCGCTGTCGCTTTCGCCATGATTCAGCATCGCCATACCGATAATTCTGTCGTCTTTGCCCAATGTAATTCCACGTACACCCGTTGAATTACGCCCCGCAAATACGCGAATTTCTGGCACAGGGAATCGTATGCACCGTCCACGATATGTCGCCAAATAAACATCTTGGTCTTCGTTACACGGCAGAACAGAAATTAAACTGTCGCCATCATCTAATTTCATCGCAATCTTACCGTTTGCGCGAATTGAATCAAAATCTGACATACGATTCCTGCGAACCGTGCCCGATGCTGTTGCAAACATCAAGAAATGTTCTTTGCCAGATTGTTTTACGCGTTCAACATCTTCGTCCGCAACCGGCAAAATAGCGGTAATTGTTTCACCATTTGATAATGGCAATAAATTCACCAGCGGGCGTCCCTTGGCCGCAGCGGCGGCTTCGGGTAATTTATATGTTTTTAATTTATAACACAACCCTTTGGATGAAAAGAACAACAATGGCGTATGAGTATTTGCAACAAACACCTGGACCACATAATCATCATCCTTGGTTGTCATGGCATTGCGCCCTTTGCCACCGCGTTTTTGTGCGCGATATGTATCCAGCGCAACACGTTTGATATATCCCGTGTTTGTAACAGTTACAACCATATCTTCGCGCGCAATTAAATCTTCTATATCAATATCAATTTCTGCATCAGAAATTTCTGTACGTCTGGGTGATGCCCAATTATCGCGTACCGCGGTTGTTTCATCACGAATTATTTGTATAATGCGTTCGTGCGAACCCAATATGTCCAACAAATCACGAATAGTTGCACCCAATTCTGTTAAATCATTATGCAGTTTGTCGCGTTCCAATCCTGTCAAACGATGCAGTTGCAATTCCAAGATTGCGCGCGCCTGGTCTTCGGACATAAAGAACATACCATCTTTGTATTCTGTATTTGGATCATCAATTAATTGAATATATGACTCAATATCTGATGCACGCCAACCACGCGACACCAATGCATTTCTGGCATCTTCGGGACTGGCAGACGATTTTATCAATTCAATAACTTCGTCCAGATTTCCAACAGCAACCGACAGCCCCAGCAATGTATGCGCGCGCGCACGTGCCTTGTTCAGGTCAAAAATTGTGCGACGACGAATAACTTCTTCGCGGAATTCAATAAACGCATCTAAAACGCCACGAACATTGAACAACATTGGTCGTCCACGATTCAATGCCATCATATTCACAGGAAAATTAGTTTGCATTTCTGTGTACTGGAACAAATGATTCAGTACAACATCCGCAATCGCATCGCGTTTTAACTCAATAACAATTCGTAAACCTTCTTTGGACGATTCGTCACGAATTTCAGAAATACCTTCTATGCGTTTTTCTTTGGCCAGTTCCGCAATTTTCACAATCATTTGTGCTTTATTCACTTGGTATGGAATTTCATCAACAATAATTACAGGATGATCATGAAATGTTTCCATATGCGTTTTTGCACGAACGATTATTGAACCACGACCTGTGGTGTGCGCTTTGTACGCACCAGCACGCCCCATAATCGTTGCGCCTGTTGGGAAATCAGGCCCCGGGATAATTGTAAACAATTCATCATCTGATAAGTTACGATTATCCAGAATTGCCAAAATACCATTACAAATTTCACCCAGGTTATATGTTGGAACATTTGTTGCCATACCAACCGCAATACCTGAACCACCATTTACCAAGAAATTAGGAAACTTGGTTGGCAACACCACAGGTTCTTGCAATGTACCATCAAAGTTAGGTTGCCAATCCACAGTGTCTTTATCCATATCTTCCATGAGTGATGCGCCCAGTTTGGACAATCGAGCCTCGGTATAACGCATGGCCGCGGCCTTATCCCCATCTCGCGACCCAAAGTTACCCTGACCCTGGACTAACATTTCACCCATGGAAAAGTCTTGACCCATACGGACCATCGCCTCGTATATAGAACTGTCGCCGTGGGGATGGTATTTACCCATCACATCACCCACAATACGCGCAGATTTAACAGTTGGCTTGGTCGCCGGCGCAACATCATTCATAACATACAAAATGCGGCGATGCACAGGTTTACACCCATCGCGCACATCCGGCAGCGCACGGTCAACAATAACCGACATCGCATAGTCCAGAAAACTGGTACGCATCTCATGCTCTATTGACGAAGTCGGTATTTTAATTTCGTTTATTTCACTAGAATTGATTATTTCGGACATATCTTGCTTTTCCCCTGTTTTTTAACAAGCCAAACATAGCAAAAAATCAACCCCAGGGTCAAGTATTAAAGCCAAAAAAATGCATTGACAAAACCACACTTTGTGATAACATAAAAAACACACAAGAAAAGGCTAAATACTATGTTTTTACCATTATGGCGTTTATTTTATGCGTTGTTTATTTACTATCTGTTCATAGAGGTATTAAAAAAGACAGGTTTAGTAAAATCTAAATAAAAAGGTTGCGTTTTATAAAAACGTATGGTTAAATAGTCGCACAAAAGGATTTTATTATGGCAACAAAACGTACTTATCAACCATCTAAAACACGTCGCGTTAATACGCATGGTTTTCGTGCCCGTATGGCAACCAAGGGCGGACGCGATGTGTTGAATCGGCGTCGCGCTGTGGGCCGTAAACGCCTGGCGGCAACCGCTGTTAATTAAAAAATCGCCCACTTGGGCGATTTTTTATTCAACGGTTCGCAAACTTACTTTTTCTTCATCAACGATTACCAGTTTACCATTATTTATACCAAATATGCGTGCCGCGTTAAACGCATCACGGGTTGCGAATAATTGCGTGTTAAATATTGGAAACACCCCACGCGGTAAGCATAACTGATTTGCAATTATTTCATCATTACATATCGCAATAATTGGTATATCTGGACGACGACACGATATTTGTGTCGCGGCATCTGTGTCGCGTGCAAACACAATAATCGCCGCGGCTTTGTTCAAGTACGCCATTGAAGACACACTGCGCGACCAGTCATTTTCAGGCATATCAGATGCACGCGACCAATCATACGGGTTTGCAATGGCATCATTATCCGAAAACGATAGTATCTTTGCCATGGTTTCAATAACATTTACAGGATTTTGACCGATTGTTGTTTCTTCGGATGTCATAGCCGAATCTGTACGCAGATATGCCGCATTGGCAACATCGCTGATTTCAGCACGGGTTGGAAATTCGTTATCAACCATAGATGACAACATTTGTGTTGCCATAATCACAGGCCGATTTAATTTTCTGCATTCACGAATTATGTGTCGGGAAATGGCTGGCACTTGCTCAAAAGGCGCCTCTATTGCCAAATCGCCACGTGCAATCATTATTGCATCCGCAGCAGATGCAATATCAGATATATTTTCAACCGCATTCATACGTTCTATTTTTGCGACAATCTTTATCGGGGCAGATGTGCGTTCTGTGATAAAGTCGCGTACGGTGGCGATATCTGTGGCACGTTGAACAAAAGATACGGCAACAAAATCTGGTGATTTTGTAATTGCGTATTCTAAATCTGCGCGGTCTTTATCAGTTAATATCGGGGTTTCCAGGTTTGTGTCCGGCAAATTAAATCCGCGACGCGACCAAATTTCAGTTCCGCGTATAACAGTTGCAGTTGCGCTGTGTTTATTCACCTCATCAACCTGCATTTCAATTTTACCATCATTTAACAAAATCCGTTCACCTGGGCGTAATGATTTTAACACATCAGAATCAGGCAATTGAACACGTGTCCCATCGCCTGGGGTGCTGTCATCATCAAATGTAAATTTTTGCCCAGGGGTTAATTTATATTTATCTTCGGTTTGGAAGTTTCCGATTCTATGTTTCGGCCCTTGCAGGTCAATCATAATTGCCACAGGCATCCCTAAATCATGCGATATTTTACGAATAGTATCAATTTTTTTACCCTGGGTATTGCCTGTATCGTGACTAAAATTCAGTCTGCATATATTTACACCACCCGCAATCATTTTAGACAATGTTTTCTTATCGGAACAACTGGGGCCGATTGACGCAATAATTTTTGTAACCTTATTCATAAATTCCACCTGTGGTTTTTCTTGATTTTAATATTTAATTGTATATCATAAAGTCGTAAAGTAAACAAGGGGAAAACAGGGATGAAAAATGCAAACCACGGTGCAATTGATAATGAACAATTGCTGACCATTATCCAAAGAATTGAAAAACTAAACGAAGAAACTGCGGCGATTGCTGCGGACATCAAGGAAATATATAGCGAGGCAAAATCAGCAGGATTTGACCCAAAATATATTCGCCAAATGATACGTTTACGCAAACTGGACCCTGATGAATTGGACGAAGCAGACGAATTAACCCAGATGTATCGCAACGCATTGGGGTTGTAATTTTGTGATATGAAAAAATTTACAAAAACAGTTGAAGATTTTCGTTGCGCCCACTGTGGCGCAACTGTTTTAGGGAACGGTTATACGAATCATTGCCCAGAATGTTTATGGTCGCGGCATGTTGACAATAACCCAGGCGATCGTGCATCAAATTGTGGCGGTATGATGCGCCCAATTTCCGCAGAACCATCCCACGGCGGTTTTATAATTACTCATAAATGCGAAACCTGTGGCAAAACAATTCGCCAACACACAACAGACAACGATAATATTGATGTTATAATTGCATTAACCGCGGATTCATCTTTCATATTCGGGAAATAAAAAAATTGTATGCGTGGTATCTGGAATAATTTCAAGAAAAATTTATTTTTGTGGTCGCCGCTTATTTTGGCGTTCGGCGCGTCTGTGTATTTTTCGTTGCCATACGAACCTGGTTTTATTTTTCCGTTATTGTTCGCTTTGTTATCTGGTGCGATATCTGTAATGCCGCGTGTACATGTACTGGGGCGCGTAATTTCGTTATTTGCGTTTGGTATGTTTTATGCATCTGCATTTACAGCACACATCGCAACACCACAAATTACACATAATATGCACGATTTAACAGTAACTGGTACTGTTCAGAATATTGATTACACGACTGACAAGACACGTTTGTATTTATATGTACCAATGCGCGAATTACAAATAGATTCTGAACAAAATGCGATTGTGCGATTAACCGTACCAGATGATACAGCCAGCCCCACCCCAGGCGATAAAATCAGCGCAACAATTGGTATATATCGCCCCTGCGGTATGGACGCCCCAGAAACATTTGATTATGCGCGGTGGGCATATTTTAATGGCATTACTGCCACAGGGTATATTGATTCTTTTAATGTTATTGAATCTGCACCTGTTAAAGATATGAATTATATTCGCAATTGGTTACATATGCGCGCAAATTCTTTTTTAACAGACAGTCTGGTTTTAGGTTATAAAAAATCAGTACCAACAGATGACAGCACAGTTTGGACAACCGCTGGTATCGGACACATATGGGCAATCAGCGGTTTTCATACAACACTGGTTGGCGGCTGGTTGTTCGCAATATTCTATTTATTATGTCGTTGTATTCCATACATCACACGACGCGTACCCGCCCGCAAGGTCGCGACAATATGTGCATGGTGTGGTTTATTGTTTTATGTATTGTTATCTGGCGGTGCGGTTTCAACATGGCGTGCATTTTTAATGGCATCATTAATATTTGCCGCACTAATTATTGGACGAAGTGCAATATCATTAAGAAACGTTAGCATCGTATTTATTGCACTGTTTTTATTTAATCCGCATTATATTGTCCAGGCAGGCTTTCAGTTATCTTTTGCGGCAATTTATGGTTTAGTGTGGTTGTGGACTGTTTACAACCCAAAGATGCCGAACAATAAAATTTTGCGCGGTATATGGTCTGTGGTTTTAACAACTGTTGTTGCAACAATGTTCACATCTGTTTTTATTATTGCAAATTTTTATTCTTTTCCGATTTATGGATTACTTGGAAATTTAATTCTGGTTCCAATATTTTCATTTTTAATTATGCCAATGGTTATGATTGGTACATTGTTTTCTGTATTTGGATTAAATTTTTTATTATCTGGGGCTGGGTATGTTTATTCTGTCGCATTACAAATCGCACAATGGATTGCGAATATTCCTGGTGCAAATATCGCAATGCCACATATTTCAACATTGGCAATAGGGTTAATTATTTTTGGACTGGCGATAATTATTTTTAATCTGTTTAATAAACACAAAGTAAATTATATAATATTTTCAGGATGTGTGATTTTATCTGTGCTAACAACATTGTTATCGCCACGTCCTGTGTTTTATGCAACTGATGACCATGAACTGGTTGGATTTGTATATGATGGTAAACTGGAATTTAATAAAGCACGCGCATCAAATCACTATTTTACATTTGATACATGGAAAAGAATAAATAGAGAAATCCCAAGCACACAAAACATTCGTCGCCGTCCAGATAAAGGTGTGCATATTTACAAAACAGATAAATTTACCATCGCATATATTCAGAAATTTGTTCCATTGTCTAAAAACATAGTTGATTTTTGTCGTGATGAAAACATTGACTATATTGTGTCGTACTTTGATATAGATTCAGATTCGTGTAATCATAAAATATTGCGTAATGGGTTTGTTATTTACCCAAGAGGGACGATTCGTTATGTTCCACACAATCGCCGTTGGCATAATGCCCCGCAATAAAATATAAACCACATGCCGGCGCAGTTACGCCCGCCGCGCGACGATTGCGCGCATCAAAGATTTCGTTTATGTCGTACGGATGACCTGTACCAATTTGCACCAATGTGCCAACCATATTTCTTACCTGGTGATGCAAGAAAGAACGTGCATAAAACTCAAAAATTATTTCATCGCCGTGTTTTGTGATTTTGCATTCATCCAATGTTTTTATTGGACTTTTTGCCTGGCATTGTGTGGCACGAAAACTGGTAAAATCGTGTGTACCAACCATTTGTGTCCCGGCGATTCGCATCTTGCGCATATTTATTTTTTGTGGGACCCACCAAACACGATTTGCATTTAATACAGGTTTCGCAGAACGATTTAACACAACATACTTGTATTTCCGTTGCACACAATCAAAACGCGCATTAAAATCATCGGGCACAACAACGCAATCTAAAACAGATACAGGTTTATCATTCAGATAAAAATTCAATGCGCGCATAACAGTTGTCGCATCTGCGTTGTTTTCTAAATCAAAATGTACAGGCATCGCAATCGCATGCACGCCGGCATCTGTGCGACCGGCGGCAACAGGCAATACGCGCGTACCACAAAATGCCTGTATTGCATCACACAACAATGATTGCACAGACGGTCCCTGGCGATTTTGTTGCCATCCAATTAAATTTGTTCCGTCATATTCAAGATGCACCAAGTATCGTGTCATTATTCACCGAATTTTATTTCTGCGCCACGCAGACCGTTTACAAAACTTTTCCAATCCATTGTTTTTTTACCACTGGGTTGAATTTTTACAATTTTTAATTCCCCGTTTTCAATTTTTGTTTCCAGTATTTTAACATCTATGCCATTTATTTTTGTACGACCCGCACCCAATGCACGAATCTGGTTATGTATTGCATCTGCGCCACGCGACCAATCAATTATTTCATCTGTGCCTGTGAATTTTTTTGTGTATGTCGGCGTGCCAATCTGGGGTGTGGCAATATGCGCAGATGGGTTTTGTAAGTATTCATTTAATATATCTGTTGCAATTTCAGATACACGCGATTCAATAATTTCATTTGTATCATTTTCACCAATATTAAATTCTTGACGTAAAATTATATCCCCTGCATCCATATCATTATTCATTTTCATTAAACACACCGCAGATTTTTTATCGCCATTATAAATCGCAGTGCGTATGGGTGATGGTCCACGATATTTTGGCAAATCACTGGGGTGAATGTTTATACAAGGTGCAGCATTTAATACATTTTCACGCAAAATTACACCATATGAAATCACAACAATATGGTCAATTTCAGAATTGATTTTATCAAAATCTTTGATTGATGTGTATATCGGTAATCCGCACGATTCTGCCCAAATATGCACAGGCGATTTTGTTAAAACTTGTTTGCGCCCCGCCGGTTTTGGTGCGCGCGTAAATACCGCGATGATATCATGCTGGTGTGCCAGGTTATCAAACACAGGAACAACAAATGCGTTTGTTCCCATTAATACCAGTTTCATTTTTTATGCCTCCGCACTTTGCGCATAACCATCTCTCTATGCACAGGCGACAAATAGTCAATGAATAAAATTCCATCCAAATGGTCTGTTTCGTGCTGCACAATTCGCGCCGGCAGCCCAGACATTTCTGCACCTTGGGGATTACCATTTTCGTCTGTCCATTCAACGATTACAGATTCTGGACGTGATACACGTGAATATACAGGTAAATTATCAGCCCCCAGTACAGATAAACATCCTTCTTCCATAACAACAGTCTTTTCACTGCGTGATATAATTTTTGGGTTTATCATTTTATAAATAGTTTCGGTATCTGGGTCCATCATTACCAGGAATCTTTGTGTAATGCCGACCTGGGGGGCGGCCATACCAACCCCATTTTGTTCGCGCATCATTTGTATCATTTCGTCCATTGCGTGCAAAACATCCGCCGAAATATCAGAGACGGGCGTACATTTTTCACGCAAAACCAAATCACCACAAAGTTTCATTTGCAACATTTTATAATCCTTGGTATATAATGATTCTAGCAAAGGATTCTGAAATGACAACTTATATTTTAATATTACTATTGGTGGTTATAATTGTTATGTTACTGGTGTTGTTAATGCGGCGTCCGGTGGTTGATATATCGGCGTTGCGCGAAGATAATGCACGCCTGCGTGAACGATTGGCAGAACGTATGGGCGCGTTGGCACAAAACGCAAATGAATTAAAGGCAATCAGTGCGGATATTGCGAATTTCAAGAATATATTAATGGGTAATAAACAGGCACGCGGAACATTTGGCGAACGCCAACTGGAAGATTTGGTTGCTGACATTATGCCACCTGAAACATACGCGTTTCAATCTGTGCTGGAATCGGGCGTACGCCCAGATTGCATAATCCGTCTGCCGTATCCGCCCGGGGATATGATTATAGACAGTAAATTTCCACTGGAAAGTTTTAACCGCATCGGCGGCGAAAACGACGATTCTGCACGCAAACAATTTGATGCAGATGTTCGTCATCATATTGATGCAATCGCAACCAAGTATATTATCCCGGGCAAAACCGCAGAAAGCGCAATGATGTTTATTGCATCAGAATCTATATTCCAAACATTGCATCGTGAATTTCCATCTGTTGTTGAATATGGTGCGCGACGGAAAGTGTTTATTGTATCACCATCAACATTATGGGCGGCATTAAATACGATTCGTGCAGTATTGTCTGATATAAAAATAAAACGCGCAGCGGCGAAAATAAAGAAAGAACTGGATATGCTGTTGGCAGATTTGTCGCGTCTGTCGGAACGTGCGGGACGTGTGCAAACGCACTTTGCCCAGGCAGTAAATGATATTGAACAAATACAAACATCTGTGGCGAAAATTACCCCACGTGCTGAAAAAATTAAAGAACTGGACTTTGGAGACGAATAAAAATCCGGCGTATGCCGGATTTTTTATTCTGCGTCTGGAACAACAGAAACTGTTTTTCTGTCGCCTACACTTTTCTTGAACTGTACAGTGCCAGCAACCTTGGCGAACAATGTATGATCTTTGCCCATACCAACGTTTTTGCCTGGATGCACCGATGTGCCGCGTTGACGAATAATAATATTACCCGGAATCACGCGTGCGCCACCAGATTTTTTTACACCCAGTCTGCGTCCTGCGGAATCGCGTCCATTTGATGATGCACTGCCTGCTTTCTTGTGTGCCATAATTTAACTCCTTCGGCTAGCCTAGCCCTTGATTTCCGTGATTTTCAGAACAGTAATATGTTGACGATGTCCGGCCGTACGACGATAATTTTGACGGCGTTTTTTCTTGAAAACCAAGATTTTATCATCACGTTTCTGTTCTACAACTGTTGCGACAACGCGTGCCCCAGATACAAATGGTGCGCCAATTTTGTCGCCAACCATCAAGACCTGGTCAAATTCAACCCGATCTGTGGCATCCAGTTTTTCAACCTTGATAATATCGCCCTGCTTTACACGATATTGTTTGCCACCGGTCTGAAAGATTGCATATTCACTCATATTCTTTCTCTTTGGTTATGTTTTATTTTTGCATCGTCAATTTTGCGTTTTGACGAAAAGTTTATGCAAATAATACATTTTCACCCCATAAAGTCAAGTCTTTTGTTGAAAAATTACTGCAAATCGCAAAAAAGAAAATATTTGTTATAACTTTTAATGTTTTAATTTGCGAACAGCCCTAAAAAATGATATAATTGCCCCATGCGAAAAATTGCCACTGCCTTGACTCTTGCGATTATTGGAACTGCGCCTGCGGTGGCTGATTACAATCCGTTTATGGGCAAATATGAAAACCAGGTTGCATTTAATGTTGGATATGGCCTGGATAGCGGTATTATCGTACCAGTACCAGCACGATTTGTACCGTTTTTCCTGTTTCACGGTCAATATTCGCAACCAACAACATTTTTCGGACTGCCGGCACGGCAATCATTAAATGTGGCACAAACTGTTGGTTTCGGCAGTAAATATGGTTGGCAATGGGACAGATATTCAATTCCAATTGGAATACTGTCCGCAGATGTCGCGTTATTATACGGTAAAAAGTGGTATTTCGCAGTCGGTGGCGGTGCAGGATTACAGGCACAACAAAATGAACGTCTGGGCGCAAAATTATTATTTAAGTTTCAATTAACCGGCGGCTTTCATTTAACAGACCGCGTTGGCTTGGAAATATTTATGAAACACTTTTCTAATGCGAATACCGCCGCCAACCATTCTTATGCTTTTTATGGAATGGGGATGACATATAATTTTTAATTTGTGTACTTTTGTAAAAAATAGTTTATAATTCGTGTATGTTTAGTTTTATTAAATCTTGGTTTATGCCGGCGGCCACGATAAAAACAGCCGGTGAATTGGCCACAAAATTCGGTTTGGAATTGCGTGGCGATGCAAACACGCCTGTACGCGGGGTTGCGCCGATTGCTGATGCAAAACCCGGGGAATTGGCATTTTATTCCACCGAACGCAACAGTAATGCGTTCAAGATTTTGCCGATTGATGTACTGCGCAATACCCGCGCCAGTGTTATTCTGGTTCAACCCGAACATATATCTGATGCACCAAACGGTGCAACATTACTGGTTACAGACAGTCCGCGCGGCAATATTGTCAAAATTTTGGGCGAAATTTATGCCGAACCACCACGCCGTGGCATCAGTCGCCATGCCACCATTGAACGTGGGGTATTTATGCGTAAACGCAAGACAGTTTATGTTGGACAATATGCAACAATTGAATCTGGCACTGTGTTAGAGGTGGATGTTAAAATCTATCCTGGGGCATTCATCGGGCGCAATGTAACAATTGGTCGCGGAACAGTTATCGGACATGGCGCACACATTGAAAACGCCACAATTGGCGCCGATTGTATTATTCACCCCGGTGCAGTTATTGGCAAAGACGGATTTGGTTACACGCGCCAAGACGGTCATAATGTGTTTATTCCGCATACTGGGCGCGTTGTATTGGGGAATCGTGTATCTGTCGGAGCAAACACTTGTATTGACCGTGGCGCGTTAACAGACACAATTATTGGCGATGGGACCAAGATTGATAACCTGTGTCAAATTGCACATGGTGCGGTTGTTGGGCGCGAATGCTTCTTGGCGTCGGGTGTTGGTCTGACTGGCGGTGTTAAAATTGGGGACCGCGCATTACTGGCGGGCCAGGTCGGTGTTGCAAACGGTGTTAAAATTGGCAACGATGTTGAAATCGGTGCAAAGTCAGGTGTATTTCGTGATATTCCGGACGGTGAACGCCAAATGGGATTTCCGGCGGCACCAGGAACAGAGTTTTGGCGACACTATGCATGGCTGAAAAAAAACGCAAAATAAAAGGCAAAACAATGATTGATGCAACAGGGATTGAAAACGTTATTCCACATCGTGGTAATATGCGTATGATTGACGAAATTCGCGAATATACAGAATCCAGTGGCGTTGGCATTCACCATGTGCGCGATAATGAATTTTGGTGTGCGGGACATTTTCCGGACAATCCAATTATGCCTGGGGTATTACAGATAGAGGCATTGGCCCAAACCGCATGCTTTGTTGTATTCAAGAAGTTAGGTGTTACATATGAAAACACACTGGGATTCTTTACGACCATGGAAAAGATTAAGTTTTCTAATATGGTGCGTCCAGGCGACACATTGGAATTACACGTAGAAACCATTATGTCCAAGATGACAATGTATAAATTCCACGGAATTGCAATGGTTGCCGGCAAGAAAGTAGCCGAGGCCACATTTACTGCAATAATGCAAACACATGCGAAATAAAACTGGACAACGCGATAAAAAAGATATATTATCGCATAGCCTATCAGTTTTGGATGCTTAGCTCAGTTGGTAGAGCATCTGCTTTACACGCAGAGGGTCAGCGGTTCGAGTCCGTTAGCATCCACCACGAAAAAACCACACGAACGTGTGGTTTTGTTTTTACGCATGTGCCTGGTTGGTTGTTTATAACCAATGAAAAAACACTTTCCCGCCACTTCGTGGATATCCCCACGCATGAGAGGAACATGTTTGTAATTGGTAAAAAAATCCCCAAAATAATGGGGATTTTTAATTTTATTCGCCAGTACTCCTTGTCCAATTACGGATTTCAGATATACCCGCCTGTTGCAAACATGCCTCTCGGATGCTGGCAGAATCGGAATTACCTGTGTAATGACCGGACACATTTGTTTCTGGTTCATTATAAGTTATCTGATAACCCGATACAGCACCCACAACACCGCTTAATATTTCGCTTAAACTTACGATATTACGGCATGTGTTCTTGGTGTAATCCTGGCTGTTAGAACAATTTGTGCTGTCCGCTTTATCAATAACCGCATAGAATGTTGCAGTTGAAGGATAGCAAATCATCTGTTCATAGCAATGTGGAACATTCGCAATCTGGGCGCAATATGTTTTTATACGCGCATCTGGCCAATTAGAATACGATTGCGCCTGGGTTTCATAGCAATCCAGTAATTCGCCGATACATTCGTTAAAGTTGGTAATTGCCGCCAACGCATTATTGCGAATCGTATCGCGTTCATTATTTGCAAATTCCAGACGTTTCTGTTGCAACGCCTGTTGCGCTGCAATTTTTTGATACGATATATTTTGCGCCAATGTCTTTAATTCTTCGCCATATGTATCACAGTCCGCATTTGCATCCAGCAGATATTTCTGCATTATGCTGCGACGCGCATCGGCAACCGGGCCACGCAATGTGCCATACGGATCACCTGTGGTTGCTGTATATCCCAGACATGTCGCATATGTTGACGATGTAACAGATGTTGTTCCGCGTTCATTTAACACAACATCCCCCGATGAAGAAACAGTTATTTTACTGTTGTAATTAAACGGACAAGACCCTGTTGCGCCATTTGCACATTTACCCCCAGACGGTGGTGTGCCACAACCTTCATAAATACCGTTAAAGCAAGAATCTAAAACACGGCTGCAAACATTGTTATGTGCATACTCAAACAAATCATAGCCCCATGTCTGTGCCAAGTTATCAATTGTTGTATCTGATTTTGTGGAAATTCCCGCCAGGTCAGATACAATTATTGACACATTTGCAAACGCGCTTAACAAATTATCTTTATCGTCTGCAACATATGACATTGATTTATTTTTCGCATCCGCCCACGCCTGCAATGATGCCAATATATCTGACGAAGAACCTTCTATATTTGCAATATCAAATCCGAAATTATTCCCGTTTTTAGAACAATAAGCAGGTTTTGCACACGAACTTATTTCGCCACCACCAGATGCAAATATATTATGCGATGAGCACCAATCTTTTGCTTGCTGTGAATTCACGCCATATTTACCGGTTGTTTCCTGCCATGAAACACAGTTCATAACTTTTTCTGCATCTGTTAATTGAAATGCATCAGATACATCCTTACCTTTGTTTGCCAATAATAATGCCAATTCCCCAGATGCCTTTATCAATTCTTCGTTGGCTGATTTCAGGGCTTCTTCGGCCTCCATAAAATTGGTAACACGTGCCGCGCATGAACAACGACGTTTTGCCGAACTGCGTGCAGTGCAAATTTCATCCATACATGTATAGTAAGATTCCAAACATGTTGAATACGCATCCGCAGAAATCAAACCTGTACTGGAATCAATAATATTGGAATAATTTCCTGTATATAACTTGTTAGACAGATATGTGTAACTGGTTAAATTGCTGTTAGTGCCAACAATTGCGCGCGAACCACGAATTGCCGACCCCTGGATTGATACACGTTCTGGGCTGGCCACGGTGGCGGTTGCCGTACGCGCCGTAACGCCGCGCGATTTGGTCGCGCGTGCACCACCATTTGTTGCCGTACGCGCCACAACACCACGCGATGCACTGGTCGTACGGTTTGCGTTATTTACCACAGACGGACGCGCCGATACACTGCGTGCAGTTGTTGCAGGACGCGCAACATTTGTATTTCTGTTTGCAGATGTATTACGTGGGCTGGCACGGCCGGAACGCATCACACCATCACCACGCATTGCGCCCGCTGTTGCGGCATCTGTTGGCGCAATCGGGTCCGCCAATACCGCCCGCATTGACAACAATGTTGAACAAACGAAAAACGCACCCGCCAACAAAAACACAGTTCCAACCGCATTTTTGCACAAATCTGCGACATTACGATTTTTCATAAAACCTCTCCTATAAATATATTCTGATTAATTATATCACATATTGCGCATTTTTGTAAACAGGAAAAGTGAGAGTTAGTGAATAATGGATGAATGCCCGCACAAATTGTGCGGGCGCATTAATTAATGTTGCGCCGACAGAATGTCGGCGCACAAACACTATTCACTGTTCACTATTCACTATTCACTTAAAAAAAACGGCAGATGCCGATTTTTTTTAGAACAAGTTTTTCATTGAATCTGCTGTTTCTTTTAAGTCTTTGCCTGTTTGCTTTGCACTGTCGGCAACATCTTTACCAGCGGCTTTAACCTGGGCTTTCTTTTCTGCAATTTCCGCTTTGCGTGCTTCTTTTTCTGCGGCACGTTCTGCCTGTCTTTCTGCCTTGGCGGCGGCTAATTCTTCTTTTTTCGCCTGCCATTCTGCCTTGGCTTCTGCAGCTTTTTCTTTGGCATCTGCGACACCATCGGATACAGATTTCTTTACATAATTTGCACATTTTTTAGACAAACTGGATATATTTTCAGACAAGCATTGTACCAATGTTTTTTCACCCAGCGCAATTTCTGGACAAATCGCAGTAATATCGTCTTTGTTGCACGCCTGTTCCAGTGTTTGTGGTTCCGCGCTTTTACCAAAGCCCAACCGCGACCAGAATCCAGCGTTTGCGGCACTGACCGCCATAATTCCAATTAAACTGACCAAAACTGTTTTTTTCATGATATTCCCCTTTTTTGTTTTTGGTTGTTAAACATCTGCATAATAGAATTTGTGCATCACGCCGTCAATGATTTTTATTATAAAATCACGGAAAAATATGATAAAATAAGCCTTATGAAAAAAATTACATTTCTGTTCGTTTTTATGTGCGCAATTACTGCACACGCCGCAGAAAACCCAATGTTTGGCGATGGGCATATTAATTCTGTATCGCTATCTGTGGCGAACGGCACAGGCAAGGGTTCACTGTTGCACCTGGTTTACCCCGGCGATTGGGATTTTGGTCCAATGACTTTTTTAATAGCGACATATTCCCAACCAACAGATGTTCTAAGATTGCCCGCACGCGTAAATGTCAGTGTTATGCAAAATATCGCGCACGATTCTGCACGTGGGCTGTCGTTTTTTGGGGTGGGGGCATCGTGGGATGTTGCACTGATAAAATATTCTGGGTTTTATTTGGGGGCGGGCATTGGTCCATATTATCGGGACAACCACGACCGATGGGTTTCCAGTCGTCTATTCTTTGGTGAAAAATTGTTTGTTGGGAAAAAGATAAGTCCCCATTGGCGCGCAGAATTATTTACAATTCACTTTTCCAACGGGGATTTAACAAAAACAAACCACGGTTTTAACTTTTTGGGTTTATCTGTGAATTACAGTTTTTAACGTTTACGCGAATTCAACATTTTTACCAGCGCGTTTAACATTACATGTCCGCCAAATTTATTTAATATAACCCCAGACCATTCTTTCACATCATTTGTTGATAATTTACCACCGATACGGCAAATACATGCCTCAGCCCCCTTTTTCCCAGAACGTGTGCATACACCAACATCTTCGCGGCAACAACAATTATCCATATTTAATGGACAATGTTTAGATGTAACAAAACTGCATCTATATTGACCCCGATTGCGTGTTTCACGAAACACCAGCGCATTATGAACAACATTCAACTTTCTCATTATCTGCCCCCTGTGGTTACTAGACCAGCAAAGTTTAACCCAATATATTTATTTGTCAACAAATAATTATTTCAGATTGAATTTTTTTATTATGTGTAATATAATAACATTTGCAACGACGGTTGTCGTTGTTGGATTTAGCCAATCCATCACACTGTGTCCCCGCAGACACGGGGACACGTATAAAAAAATCCAACGCTTTGGTTGGAGGGTGCCGAATATATTGAATAAGGCACAGCAATGTGTGATTGTTGACTAACTCCAACCATCTGAATTTATTCCGATGGTTTTTTGTTTGTTAAAACAGTCGGGGGTTAATGATGTCTAACAAAAATGAAACATATGATTTATTTCGCCACCGCCACGCAATCGGACGCGAAATAGAACTAATTCGCCAAGAATTGAATATTCCGGTATATATTATGTGCAACACGTTGGGCATAGATGAACCTGATTATTATAAATTAATTAATGGAAAAATTACACCAACGGTGTTTCAATTAATTTGCTTTATTGACTTTACGCGCCGTCCATTAAAAGCGTTGATTCACTAAAAAAACGCGCCAATGGCGCGTTTTTTTATTTCTTGCGTGGGAATTTAACCGCCGCCTGGGCCGCCGCCAGACGCGCGATTGGCACGCGATACGGACTGCATGATACAGAATTAAATCCAGTCTTGTGGAAAAATTCAATAGATGCAGGGTCGCCACCGTGTTCACCACAAACACCCAAGTGGATTTTATCGCCTTTGACACGACGCGCTTTTTCAACAGCATCTTGTATCAAAAGCCCAACACCCAACTGATCCACAGATGCAAATGGGTCTGCGACATAAACGCCACGCGCACGATATTCATCCAAGATTGCGCCAGTATCATCACGCGACATACCCAATGTTGTCTGGGTCAGGTCGTTTGTACCAAACTCAAAGAATTCACAAGATTCTGCGATTTCATTTGCCAGCAATGCTGCACGTGGCAATTCAATCATTGAACCAACAGTGTAATCAATACGTGTGCCTTTTTCTGCGAACAGGCTTTCCGCAGTTGCATCAATAACTGATTTCACAATGTCAACTTCGCGTTTAGAACCAACCAATGGAACTTCTATTTCTGGAATCACGCGAACACCTGCTGCCTTGCATTCCAGTGCCGCCGACAAAATTGCACGTGTTTGCATTTCGCAAATTTCTGGATATGTAATTGCCAGACGGCAACCACGATGACCCAACATCGGGTTTTGTTCTTTTAAGGCTTCGCTGCGCGATTTCACAAATTCAACCGTTTTACCGATATGTTTTGCCAACAATGCAATATCTTCTTCGGTATGTGGCAAGAATTCATGTAACGGTGGGTCAATCAAACGAATTGTAACTGGCAACCCATCCATAATCTTGAACAGTTCAACAAAGTCCGCCTGTTGATATGGCAACAGTTTTGCCAAGGCTGCCCTGCGCCCTGCTTCGTCATCGGCCAGAATCATCTCTCTCATATCTTGGATACGCGATGGGTCAAAGAACATATGTTCTGTACGCGCCAAACCGATACCTTCGGCACCAAAATCACGTGCTTGTTTTGCATCTTTTGGTGTTTCAGCATTTGCCTTGACCGTTAATGTTTTGATTTCATCAACCCATTTCATCAATGTACCAAAGTTACCTGTCATTTCCACAGATACTGTTGGAACCCGGCCTTCAATAATTTCGCCGCGTCCGCCATCAATAGAAACCCAATCACCTTCGTGAATAACAACGCCAGATGTTGTTTTTAATGTTTTTGATTCATAGTCTATTTTGATATCTGGGCTGCCGGATACACATGGGGTTCCCATACCGCGCGCCACAACAGCCGCATGCGATGTCATTCCACCGCGGGCGGTAATAACACCTTGGGCAGCGTTCATACCTGCAATATCTTCGGGCGATGTTTCAACACGGATTAACATAACTTTTTTACCATCCGCCGCCCATTTTTCTGCATCATCTGCGTTAAAGACCGCCTGACCCACAGCGGCACCCGGGGATGCCGGCAGACCAGTTGCAATTACTTTCTTTTCTGCCTTTGGGTCCAACATTGGATGCAACAAGTGATTTAATTGATCGGCACCAACACGCAGAATCGCTTCTTCTTTGGTCAATAATCCTTCGCCAACCATTTCAACCGCCATACGAACAGCCGCCGCCGCAGTACGTTTACCGTTTCTGCACTGCAACATCCACAGTTTTCCATGTTCAATGGTGAATTCCATATCCTGCATATCTTTGTAATGCTGTTCCAGTTTTTCACGAACATCACACAGTTCTTTGTACACCGCGGGCATTGCTTCTTCCAGGGACAAACGACCGGAATCATCCTTGCTCATTGGTTGGGGGGTACGAATACCTGCCACAACATCTTCGCCTTGGGCGTTAATCAAGTATTCACCATAATATTTATTTTCACCTGTGGCCGGGTCGCGCGAAAAACATACACCTGTTGCGCTGTCGTCCCCAGAATTACCAAACACCATCGCCTGGACGTTTACAGCCGTACCCCAATCACCTGGGATATTGTTTAACTTACGATATGTGATGGCCTTTTTGCTCATCCACGAACCGAATACTGCACCAATCCCCAGTTTCAACTGTTCCCATGGATCTTGGGGGAATACCTTGCCGATTTTCACACCGATTTCCTTGAACTTTTCAACCAGTTCTTTCAGGTCATCTGCGGTTAAATCTGTATCAACTTTGGCACCTTTTTCTTCTTTCATGCGTTCCAAGGTATGCTCAAACAAATCAATATCTGCGCCCAACACAACATCAGAAAACATCATGATAAAGCGACGATATGAATCATATGCAAACCGTTCGTTCCCAGAATGCCGCGCCAATGCCTTAACCGTTTCGTCATTCAATCCCAAATTCAGAACAGTATCCATCATCCCAGGCATTGAAACACGTGCCCCAGAACGCACAGATACTAACAATGGGTTTTCTAAATCTGCAAATTTTTTGCCCATTATGTTTTCAATATGTGCAATACCAGACTTTACCTGGTCCATCAAATCTGATGGATATGTTTGATTGTTATCATAGTAATATGTACAAACCTCGGTCGTAACCGTGAATCCCGCAGGCACCGGCAATCCGACCAAGTTCATTTCCGCCAGGTTGGCACCTTTGCCCCCCAGCAAGTTACGCATATCAGCACGCCCTTCGGCCGCGCCATTACCAAAAGTATATACCCATTTATTCGTCATTTATTCTCCTTTTAGAATATGTAATTGAAAAGGCGTGTTGACTATGAAAAAAAAGGCTAAAAAAATCAAGAAAAAAGTTATAAAAACATGCTTTTTATTATATCGCTACACCAAACCAAATCTGGGCTAGCAAACCAATAACAAACGCCGCGACAGATACACCTGTGCAAATTATTAACATTTCTACGAAACCAGATATAAAATCTTGGGATAATATACGCGATTTTACATAATTAAAAATTAATATTATCAAAACAGATATCGCATATGTTGAATATAGTGCAATTAAATTATCAGTTAATACAATAAATGGCAATGTCTGCAACATTGCAGTAACAATGTACGCAACACCTGTACACGCCCCAGAACGCAACGCAATACGAATATTACCATTCGCTTTTTCTGCCAAATATTGTGATGCAGTCATTGAAAACGCAGATGTAATAGATGCGATTAAAACGGTCAAAACTATTGTATATCTGTCTGCCATTGCAACCGTTAAACCCGTTATCAGCCCCAGCGCAGACACCATCGCATCATGCAACCCCAAAACCATTGAACCAATACAAGAATCTTTATTTCGCATTTATATGCACCTAAATAATAATGATGCATATATTATCATTTTTTTACTATTTCTCGCAACAAGAATAAAAACGCGGGGAAATCCCCGCGTTAAATTACATTCCACATTCATCGCATGCTGGACGCGTTCTGACATATGTGCCAGATGGAACATAACTGACCACTGGGCGATATTGTTGAACTGTTTCACGAACAAAATATTCGCGATTAACAACCTGTTCAAACCCACAATCAGAATTTACCGCACGTGGTGCCGGCATCATACGAACCGGACGCACAGCCATTGATGCAGGACGTTGCGCCATTGCGGATTCATCACATTTTACAACAGTTATAACTGCACGACCTGTGGCGACCGCCTGTTCTAATGCGGCATGCATAGATTCAGGATCGCAATTATCGTGATATGTTTCATAGTAATCTGCGGATGCGCATGTTCCGCACAAACCCAAGATTACAGCAAAAATTGTTTTTTTCATATTTGTTGCCTTTGTTTTTGTCTGCGTTTGCGTTTACTTAATCCTACATTCCGCCGTGGATATTCTATAACAAATTTATCAGGTTGCAATAAAAATTCTGATTTTTTTATATCGCCACTGACATATAAATTTCGCAATTTTTGGTATGTATCAACAGATATAAATTCATCCCGTGGAATTATCGCAGTTATTGGGCACGGCATATATGGTCCAGGTAAATTTATCATGCGCCCCACAGATACAACATTACAATCCAAGAAAGACAAATGATTGCGTCCTGGATTCAACACCCGCGCACAACCATCAACCTCTATCACAATCAGCGCACGCCCATGAATAATATTTTCTTCGCCATCGTGCGCAGCAATCCAATCTTGATAGTCTGGGACACACATAACAGAACAATCCAGACCCGCATCATGTGCAAATTTACAAAAAACCTTGGCGATGCCGACACTGCCCGCAACACGCGATGGAATATGTTGTTCAATTATATTATCTGGATTCAGTGAAAAACGCCAGTCAATACCAGACACACCTTTTTCACGCATATAATCACGACGACGACGTGGACCAATCGCTGTACGCCATATGCGCGACATTTGGCATAAAATTGATTCAATTTGTAATTCTGTCGTATTCATTATGCCGATTTTATATCACACAAATTTTAGGTCTGCAAATAAAAAATCTGGCGATTGCCAGACTTTTTATTTTTGTACCTCTTGTGTTCTTGCATATACAACAGGTATTGATGCTACATTTGCCGCTTGTTGCGCCCTGGATGCGCCACACCCAGCCAATCGCATTAAATTATCCGATATACATTTATCACGAGCATCCATATAAATCTTGTAATGTGTGCCATTTACAATGTTTATTTTATCGCGCACACCACACGCGATTAATTCTGGTGTTTTGTCGCCATTATAATACAATGTCCAATTATCCGATTGTTTATAAACATCCTCAAAATTCAATATACTTTTTTGATATCTACGACGAATAATTTTTTCAGGAACATCATGACCACCCATTGCTACACGCTGACGTACGCGTGCCAGATTCTGTTCCACCGAAGACAGCATTACATACGCAAAAACAACTTTATAATTCATATCGTGGGCGCGTTTAATCACTTTATTGTGAAATTTGCCAGATAATGTTGTTTCTAAAACGAAAGATTTTGATTCAGAAAAAACATTTTCCAAACGCTTAAATAATATTGAACCTGCCCGTAAACTATTTACACCTTCGGCAGATGCAATTTCGTCAGCATTTAAGAACTCTAAATCTGGATTTTCTGAAATCAATTCACGACCCAACGTGGTTTTACCACTGCCGTTGGCGCCACCAATTAGATAAAAAATATTTTCTTTATACACAGTAAAAATTTTTATTTTGTTTTGCCACGATTGGTGCGATGTGCACGCAATGCTTTTTCTGCGATTTTATATGCAAAAATTGCATCAGCCATACGCAAATCTGTCGGCATTAAATCAATTTCTGTGTCATCTATTTCTACCCAAACTTTACCCGATGTAATGCTGCGACTAATCACAACATTATTGCAAGATATAGAATTATCAGCGACAAATCTGAATGAACACATAAACTTTTTATCTAAAACGCGTTGCAATCTATTGTTTTGTTCAACTGTTAAATTTTTATACATAATTACAAACCTCTTTGTTACAATCGCAACAATAGCACACATTAACCGTTTGTCAACTATTATTTGCTTTTACTGCGAACACTGTCCTTGAATTGTTTCAACCTTTGTTCAATTTGTACGCGTTTCTTTACATAATCTTGATATTGAACAGTATCTGTCGCGTTTTTAATTGAATCATTATAATTCGGCAAACTGTTTTTGTAATTGCGAATTTCTTTATTTTGTGCACGTCGGTTTTCAATTGCACAAGTTGCCTCGTCAACCAAGACAATCACAACACCAAATGCCACACACACGGCAGATACTTCCAACAATGCCAGCATAAACTCCCAAAAGGACGGTTTTTTTGGCATACTATTCCACATTTCATCTAATTCATCATATTCATACGGCATTTTTTACCCCTTTTGTTTTTGGTTTTATAAAAAAACATCACCAAACAGTGATGCTTTGTTTATCTTGTTTTGACATAAATTGTGTCATTAATTTTCTTGTTTACGGTTGTACTATCATAAAGTGTTTGTTTTAATGCACGTTCACCATCTTTACAATGTTTGACAACTTGATGCACACCAATGGCAAGAAGCACCGCGCATACTAATACAGCCAACACTGCACCAGAATCACCGTCAAAAGAACCGTATTCATCATCAAAATAATCGCATGATGGAACAGCCATAATAACCTCCTTGGTTTCTTATGCCTAATATTAATGTATCACATTCATAATAATTGTCAATAAAATCACGATATAAAAAGAATCCACCCCACCAAGGGGTTGGCGGGGCGGCGGTTTTTTTACGGTTTTTATGAAGGAGGAAACTGGATTTAACTCTGGCGACGACCTACTCTTCCGTGGCTTAAGCCAAAGTACCATCGGCGATACG
>CAMOFE010000002.1 GCA_946613195.1 uncultured Alphaproteobacteria bacterium | reverse complement strand
TTTGTTGTTGCTGGAATTTTCATTGTCCAGTCAACCATTTCAGCAATTGTCTGGGATTTAATTGGTAATCCAGTCACCGGTGAATGTGGCACACCGACACGCGCCCACAGCAAACGCAGATAATCATAAATTTCGGTGACAGTCCCCACAGTTGAACGTGGATTTTTTGATGTAGTTTTTTGCTCGATTGAAATTGCTGGCGATAAACCTTCTATTAAATCAACATCGGGTTTTTTCTGCATATCTAAAAATTGGCGCGCATATGACGACAAACTTTCAACATATCTACGTTGGCCTTCGGCATAAATAGTATTAAATGCCAATGACGACTTGCCCGAACCAGACACGCCAGTAAAGACCACCAATTTGTTTTTTGGTATGTCCAGATCTATATTTTTAAGATTGTTTTCGCGTGCACCGCGAATTTTTATAACGCCACTCATAACAATTATAGTATAAATAAAAACTTAGATTTTTCAACCGCCACCGATTAAAAAACCGCCATAACGGCGGTTTTATTATTTATTCGCCGGTTTGGGTAACAAAGCTTCCGCACTTATTGACACCTTGGCATTACGGCTGGCTTTAACCGTTGGTGCCAATTCGCCATTTACCCAAAAGTCGATTCCCGCAACATTACCAAAGGTGCCCTTGTATCCATTACCATTTGGCATATAGAAAATATCCCCAGGGAATAAAATCTGGCTAATTTCTTTTTTGCCACGGGCATCTTCAATTTGCACCCATGTACCGACTTCGCCTGCTGACTTATTCGCCTGCAAAATAATTGTTGCCTTTTCGCGATTTTTCAAACCAAAGCGTTCGCGAACTGGTTGTGTATATGCTGGCTCTGTTGGTTCTGCTGGCGCAACAATTGGTGCATCGGTTGGTGTTTCATTACTCTTATTTCCAGTCCCAGAAAACACGATAACCAACGCGATAATCAAGAATAAAACACCACATGCAATGCCAGCCGCCCATTTCCAATGCTGAACAACATATGTCCATTCTTTCTTTAATATTGGCATAATTTTTGGCATTTCACGTTTTGGTGTTCCTGCTTCAATCTTTTTAGACGCAAACACAGGATCTTCTGGAATGCGCCCTTCGGTCACCAAGCCCAATTCATGTTTTATTTTATCGACAACTTCTTGTGGGTTCAATCCTAATTCCATTGCATAATTACGCGCAAAACCCAAAATATACACAACTTCTGGCAATGCAGCATAATTACCGTCTTCTAATGCTTGTAAAAAGTCTTCGCGAATACATAACTGCTTAGCAATAGTCTGTAATTCACGTTTACGACGACCTGTCGTACGGGCATTGCGCAACATTTCACCCGCAGTCATTTCTGCATGTGACTTAATTTCTGTATTTGTATCTGTGATAGCTTCTTCCATATTTAACCCCTGATTTTTAGTAATATCATAGAATCTATATATTCAATTCGCAACCCCAAAATTTAGAAATTTCAGCTTTTAATTCATCTGGGTCGGTCAGCGAATTTACACGAATACGAAATTCAGCCGAATTTGGCATACCCGCACTGTACCACGCTGCATGCTTGCGAAACATCATTACCGCAGTACGCGCGCCATAATATTCAATTGTGTATGCCAAGTGGCGCAAAACAATTTCACCAACATTCGCTGGCACTGCCCCACCCGCGATTTCGTGCAAAGCCCACGGTCGCCCCAAAAGCCCACGACCAATCATTACACCCGAATACCCAAGACTTTCTGCTTTTTCCATATCCAATGGGGTGCGAATATCACCATTTGCAATTATTGGAATTGGGGCATCGTGTACATCTGGTAATTGCGCATGTCCCATGTAAAGCTGCGCACGTGTACGTCCATGCAACGCAACAAATTTCACCCCAGATTCTGCCGCGACATTGACCATATCCATCCAATCAATATGTTTATCATCCCAGCCAAGACGCGTCTTGATTGATACAGGTATTTGCACAGCACGCACAACCGCATCCATTATTTTGCCTGCTAATTTATGGTCACGCATAAGATACGCACCGGCATTTGCACGTGTTGCAACCTTTGGCACTGGACAGCCCATATTGACATCTACCCATTTTGCACCAGCATCCTGAAGAATCTTCGCAGCATCCGCCATCAGTGCAACATCGGCACCAAAAATCTGGGCACCGACATTACCTTCGTCATCATAACTATCAAAATTTCGTGGACAATTTTTGTGTGCTTCAACCAGCGAATGACACGATATCATTTCTGTCACAATTGGTGATATTGGCGACAATTCACGAACAATGCGCCGAAATGGTTTATCTGTCACGCCCGCAAGTGGTGCAGCAAAAATTTGATTATTACTAAACATTTGTGATATAATGACACGCATGAAGGAAAAAATCAAAAATTTCTTTGGATTTATTGGACGCGCGTGGTCGGGTGGTTTGCGCGGTAAAATCGGGTTAGCGTTGGTAATTGTGGCGCTGTTTATGTTTATTCGTATGTTCCTTGGTGACCGTAACATTCAAGGGTTTATTATAAACGCATGGAATTTAAATCGTGAACGTGCCGAATTGACTGAATTAACACAAACACTGGATACACTGGAACACCATATTAGTTTAATAAAAAACGGTTCACCAGATTATATAGAAGAATTGGGACTTCAGTATTTAAATATCGGCGATTCAAAATTCAAAATTTTAAAAATTTAGAAAACCGACAAATGTCGGTTTTCTTTTTAGTTCATAATCATAATTGTTGCATTCAGGTATGTTGCAAAACACATCCATATTATATACGGCCAAACAAGGTATGATGCCGCCTTGCTGATTGGACGAAATGCGCGCGACATATAGATAGATACAACAATCAACATTATCAATATTAACAACGCCAACGCTGCCATATGTGCCCCAAAGAACACGTACGACCATAATGTATTCAACACCATTTGTCCAAAGAACAACCAATATGCATTTGACTTTTTAGTGCGTTTATCTTTGTCAATTATAATCAAGAACAACGCAATACCCAACAAAAGATATAAAATTGTCCATGCGACACTAAATACCCAACCTGCTGGTGTCAATGCCGATTTAGCCAGCGCATTATACCAAACGTTGGATGCGCCATGTGGTGTAAATATTACCCCGATTATACCTGGAATGAATGACACGATTACAGCAAAAATAAAAGTCCAAAACTTTTTCATAATTTTCCCCCTTGGTTTTATGACACAACAATTGTATCAAATCATTCAGTAATATTGTACAGGAACAAAAACACAATTAAAAAATCACAAAAATATTCGCGGTGCTTGAATTTTTTAGTTTTTTATTATAGAATACGCGCAACGCGCCCTTAGCCCAGCTGGATAGAGCATCGGATTTCTAATCCGCAGGTCGCAGGTTCGAATCCTGCAGGGCGCGCCAAAATTAAAACCGGGTTTACCCCGGTTTTATTTTTGCCCCACAGGATGAGAACCTGTTCGACAATGAGTAAACGAAAACGAGCATATGTGAAGTTTGAGTGCTAACGAATGCCCCACAGCCGGCACAATTTTGTGCCGAGCGAGGGAATCCTGCAGGGCGCGCCATAAATTCAATCGTCGGTTTGTCCGGCGATTTAATTTTTATTAAAATATCTTGATTTTCAGTTGTTTATCGGTAATAATGTGCCGCGATGACACCCTTGGAGGTCATCGTAATACATTTAATAAATAAACAAAGGATTATAAAATGGCAATTAATCTGAATGCAGAAATTCGCAAGGTTGCTGGCAAGGGGGCCGCACGTGCAGTTCGCAAAACCAACAACATCCCTGCGGTAATCTATGGCGAAAAGAAAGACCCAATCGCGATTGAATTAAACGGTCGTGAATTTGGTATGTTGTTAAAAACACCTTATTTGCGGACAAAATTATTCCAAATCAAAACATCAAAAGGCACCGAAGATGCAATGTTGATGGATATTCAATATCATCCTGTGTCTGATGCACCAATTCATGTAGATTTCAAGCGCATCAATGTTAAAGAGCCTGTTAATGTTACAGTTCCCGTAGAAGTTATCAATGTTGAAACATCGCGTGGATTGAAACTGGGTGGTGTATTGAACTTTGCGGTGCGTCATGTTGCGTTGCGCGGTTTGGTTAACAATATTCCAGAAAAAATCGTTGTTGATTTAACAGATTTAACAATTGGCGATGTGGTTCACGGTACTGACCTGGTATTGCCAAGTGGTGTTGAACTGGGCCTGCACCAGGCAGAATTGGCGTTTGTTACAATCGGTGGTAAAATGCCCGATGAAGAAACAAACAAACCTGCGGCGGCCGCGGCACCTGCGGCAGCACCTGCCAAGAAATAAATTTAATAAATCGCCCAAACGGGCGATTTATTATGTACCCTGCCCCCCTTGAAATTATAATTCCCATAACTATATCTGTGTCAGACATAAATTAACAGGAGTGAAATTATGGGAAAAGTAATTGGTATTGACTTGGGTACAACAAATTCTGCCGTGGCATTTATGGACGGCAAAGACCCAAAAATTATTGAAAACGCCGAAGGTGCACGCACAACACCATCTGTGGTTGCAATCGCATCTGGGGGCGAACAGTTGGTTGGCATTACCGCGAAAAACCAGGCGGTAACAAACCCAGCAAATACAATTTATGAAATTAAACGTTTAATGGGGCTGCGTTATGACAGTGATGCCGTACGCGAAATTGCGGCACGCGTTCCATATAAAATTGTCGCGGGCGACAATGGTGATGCATGGGTTGAAATTGATGGCAAAAAATATGCGCCATCCCAGATTTCTGCAATCGTTTTGGCAAAATTAAAGAAAGATGCCGAAAGTTACCTGGGTGAAACAGTAACTGATGCGGTTATCACTGTGCCGGCATACTTTAACGATTCACAACGCCAGGCAACCAAGGATGCGGGTCGTATCGCAGGATTAAATGTTTTGCGTATTGTGAACGAACCAACCGCGGCGGCATTGGCGTATGGCCTGGACAAGAACAAAGACGGTGTTATTGCGGTCTATGACTTGGGCGGTGGTACATTTGACGTGTCTATTTTGGAAATTGTTGATGGCGTGTTTGAGGTTAAATCAACCAACGGCGATACGGCATTGGGTGGCTCTGACTTTGATGCGCGCATTTTGGAACACTTGGTATCTGAATTCAAGGCGCAATCTGGCATTGACTTGAACGGCGATAAATTGGCACTGCAACGTATGAAAGAAGCCGCAGAAAAAGCAAAAATAGAATTGTCTTCGCGTACATCTGCGGAAATCAACCTGCCGTATTTAACTGCGGATGCCAGTGGGCCAAAGCACTTTAACACAACATTATCGCGTGCAAAACTGGAATCATTGGTTGGCGATTTGATTGAACGCACCATTGAACCATGTCGCAAGGCATTAAAAGATGCAGGTTTATCCACATCCCAAATTAACGAGGTTATTTTGGTCGGCGGTCAAACCCGTATGCCCAAGGTCGTGGAAACAGTACGCGAATTCTTTGGTCGCGCACCACACCAAGGTGTAAACCCAGACGAAGTTGTCGGTATGGGTGCTGCAATCCAAGGTGGCGTTCTAAAAGGCGATGTCAAAGATGTTTTATTGTTGGATGTAACACCGCTGTCATTGGGTATTGAAACATTGGGTGGTGTATTTACGCGCTTGATTGACCGTAATACAACAATCCCGACAAAAAAATCCCAAGTATTCAGTACCGCCGAAGATAATCAATCTGCGGTTACAATTCGCGTATTCCAAGGTGAACGCGATATGGCGGCTGATAATAAATTACTGGGGCAATTTAATCTGGAAGGTATTGCACCTGCCCCACGCGGTATGCCACAAATAGAAGTATCATTTGATATTGATGCAAATGGCATTGTACATGTATCTGCAAAAGATAAAGGTACAGGCAAAGAACAGGCGATTTCAATTAAATCAGATGGTGGGTTGTCCGAAGACGAAATCAAACGTATGGTTGATGAAGCCGCCGCAAATGCCGAAAGCGATAAAAAGAAACGCGAGTTAGCCGAGGCACGCAATACCGCCGAAACCGCGGTGTTCAGTATTGAAAAATCGTTGAAAGAACATGGCGATAAAATATCAGCAGATGAAAAATCTGCAATAGAAGATGCCAAGAAAGCATTGTCTGATGAATTGGCAAAGCAAGATGCAACTGTGGAATCATTAAAAGAAAAAACAGATGCATTAACAGAAAAGGCAATGAAGCTGGGCGAAGCGGTCTATAAAGCCGCCCAGGCTGAACAAGCCGCCGCACAAAATCCAAGTGGCGACAAACCATCGGACAATAACGCAACCGATGCAGACTTTTCTGAAAAGAAGTAAAAAAAATCGCGCCACCGGCGCGATTTTTTGTTGCGGGTTGTTAATTACACGTTGCGGCGCCCGTGTTGGTCACGCCGGCAGAACGAAACACCGCCCCGCGGAATACGGGAACCCCGCCAACGTCGCTCCCACAGATGGACCCGCAGCCGAACGCGCAACCGTCCGCATCGTCGTAGTCGGCGTAGAACACCCACGACGCAACCGACAATGATTGACCATTAAACCCTGTCATCTTACACCAGCAATATTGACCAATACTGCTGCTACTCATACTGTCTGATGATGCTGTGGTCGGATTTGTCCATGTATAATCCTGATTATCACCCGCTGTGCTGTTACAACTGGCAATGCCAGTTACCGTGCCATAACTGAAATCTGCATGCCATTCATTATCGTTGCAACCAGTACAATCGGATGAGAATGCACCCCGTGCACCACGACTGTCATTCTGATAACCATATGTATAGGTATTGACACAATAATCGGCACTTAAACTGGGCGCGGCTGCCGCATCTGTTAATTCTTCCCATACATACTTTTGTTCGTTCGTTTTATACACCAACATACATTGGCCAGTACAGTTATCGGGCATATCTATCTTTGCCATATCTAACCCGCCCGCAAAGTTCGCATTCGTTAATGTATTGTTGGCTATCTGACTGCCCGTTAATAAGGCAGATGATTGTAATGCACCACTGCCACTGGTCGTTACCGCACGATTCGCATCCCCCAGATTACTGTCGACCTTGGTCGCTATCTGGGCCGCAATGCTGCTGTTCGCGGGGATATTACCTATCTTCGCCTTTATCGCGTTTATCGCACCAACAATCGTTGTACCATCACCAACATTTGTGTCCCAATTACCTGTTTGTGCATCACGCGTACCTATTTTGTTCAGTACCACCGCATCCCCAGCATCTGTGTACCCCGTTGATGCCAGTTCCGCATACACAGATGAAACCGCCAACACCGATAAAATCGTGGTAAATGTATATATTCTCATATCTGATCCCTTTCTTCCTCTTGTGTGGTTGTGTTATTAGACATCGTCTTTACACTGGCGACAGACAACTATCCCCCGCCGCTTTCGCGGCCCCCCTTCGCCAGCGAAGGGAGATTAGTTCGCAGTTACACCACCGGTCGGCGCGGTATCACTGCCACGACCCATATTCTCCCACGTGTATGTTCCGGTCGCCGCATTGTATATCAATCCACAACTGCCACTGCAATTAGTCGGCGATGGTAAATTCAATTTCCCTATCTTTATACCCGCATTGCTGGCAACATTGCTGTTCGTTATTGTCGCACTGTCTATCATCCCGCCGGTTACACTGCCGGTCGTGATGTTCCCAGAATTGTCCGTAATTACCGCACTGTTGTTCGTACCCAGATTCGCGTTCTGTTTCGTACCCAGTTGCGTCGCAACATCTGTGTTCCCCACATCACCAATGTTCGTGTTCAATTCGTTAATCGCACCAGTGATTGTGCCTTTGGCGGTGGTGGTAACGTTCCATTGGTTTTCTGCATAGGTGCCAACGCGTTGTTCAACCGCAGTGTCCCCAGATTGTACATACTGCGTTGATGCCAGGTCTGCGTATGCAGATGAAATCGCCAACACCGATAATAAAATTGTGCTGAATGTATATATTCTCATATCGTTACCCTTCCTTTGTTTGATATAAAAATTAAAATCCATCGGATTCATTTTATAGTGTAGAAAAATTATGAAATTTAACGCAAGTGAAAAATATATATAAAATAAAAATCACCAAGATTGGCGATTTTTTATTTAATGTTTTGGGTAATTATCAGTGATTGAATATATTTTATCAAACGCACGTCAAATTGTCTTGCAAGCGGACACAGCATATAATCAACCCATAATCCCGCATCCAACAAATCATACGCAGTACATGTGTTGTTTTTGCGCACCGCAATATCGTTTTCCATATTTGCGCGTTCTGATACAATGTCCATATGGTGCGCCGGTGGTAAAAACCATGCAACCTTGAAATCATATACATAATTCAGTTTTTTATTACAAAACCAATCTATTAATTCACGTGCATATTTTGGCTGAATCACATCGTATGTTAAATTCTGGCCAACGTGTTCATAAACTTCGGATTCTGGAACACCGTACAGCCATTTTTGTTCCCCGGTTTTCCAAAATTGTTCGTTCACAAACAAGTGTGTCGCCATCGGGGTTTTATCAAAATATTTTTCATCACGAAAATAATATGGTTTTCCTTCGCTTTCGCCATCGCGCATTTTGCGCGTTGTCGCAGATTTCAGGTTATAAAACAAACCAGACGGTAATGTGTTTTTGATAAAATAGGATTTGCCACTGCCCGACATTCCACAACATAATAACAAAGTATTCTTTTTCATATGTTTTGACCTTTTACTTTTTTTATATCACCGAAAATCAGAACAAACAACAATTTTTTCTGTCTAAAAAAAAATCGCGCCGTTGGCGCGATTTTAATCTTCCAAGAAACTGCGCAATTTGCGTGCGCGCGTTGGATGTTTTAATTTATTCAGTGCCTTTTGTTCTATCTGGCGGATGCGTTCACGGGTGACACCGATGTATTCCCCAACTTCTTCCAGGGTGCTGGTTTTATTAGTACTCATTCCGAAACGTTGACGCAGAACTGTTTCTTCTTTTGGGTCCAGTTCCGACAAAATTTGCGTTACGATTTTACGCAAATTCTTTTGCGCCGCCGATGTAAATGGATTCTTGGCGGTTTCGTCTGCAATAATTTCAATGCGCGAACTGTCGTCTTCGGTACCCACGGGTGCCTCTAATGAAATTGGTCGCAAGTTAACCTTTAATGCCTTGTGAATCTTGTCCACCGGCAAATAAATAATCTTGGATAATTCTTCGGCTGTTGGTTGACGACCGTATTTATGCATAAATTGGCGCGTAGCACGCTGAATCTTGTGTATATTATCAATCATATGTACCGGGATACGAATTGTTCGCGCCTGGTCGGCGATACTGCGTGATATACCTTGCTGAATCCAGTTTGTCGCATATGTAGAAAATTTGTTCCCCAGACGATAGTCAAATTTATCAACAGCCTTCATCAATCCGATATTACCATCTTGAACCAAGTCTGAAAAATCTAATCCCAGTCCGCGATTGCTAGATTTTTTCGCAAATTTAATAACCAAACGCAAGTTTGCCTCTATCATTTCGCGTTTGGCGCGTGCGGCTTCGGCCTGGCCACGGCGAACCAGTTCAACAACATTTTTATATTCTGCGGTTGGCTGGCCGGTTTCAATCGCAATCTTTGTAATATCTTCTTGGATTTTCAAGATATCTTTTTCGTGTTTTTTTGCAAAGTTCGCCAATGTGTTATTTTTACTCTTGGCTAATTTTTTTACCCAGTTGCGATTTATTTCATTCCCGGTGTATTCAGCCAAGAAATCTTCGCGTTTAACACGATTAGCCAATGCCAAACGCAATAATTTCCCTTCCAGTCCCATTAATAATTGATCGCGCTTGGTTAATTGTTCCAATATTTCTGCGATACGATCATCATTCAGACGAATTTTACTGACGTTCTCAAACAATTTTAGGCGCATTTGGGTGTATTTCTTTTCCAGAGCCACATCAGGTTTGTTTGATGTCAGCAAGTTATCCAATCGCTGTGCCTGTAATTTTTGCATACTGTTAAACACGCGTTTAATTTTTGCAAACAAATCCGTTATCATCGGCAACAAAGATTCTTCCATAACTGGAATTGGTACGCCCGATGTCCCGCGTGAATTGTCCTCTTTCTTTATTTCATCGTCATCTTCGTCTTCTTCATCTTCTTCGTCTTCGGTGCTGACGGATGCTTCTTCTAAATCATCCAGTTCAGAATCATCCAAATCTTCTACGTGTTCAACACCCTTGGATTTCAGGGTTTCAGATAATGCCGCCAATGATTTTTGTTCAGATTCAGAAGAGTACATAACTTCCAAATTAACAATGTAACGTAAACGAATATCTTCATTTAATAATTGTTGATACCAATCTAGCATTGCTTGGATTGTCATTGGGCTTTCGCATAAACCGTACACAACCAAACGCGATGCCGCCTCTATTCGTTGTGCAATTGCGATTTCGCCGGCGGCTGTCAACAGTTGAACCGTGCCAATTTGTTTCAAGTATGATTGAACAGAATCTTGAATGCCCAAAACTAAATTGCCGGTTTGACTGCGTTCCAGTTGTTTGGCATAATGGTCATAGTCTTCGTCATTAACATCAACTTGTTCTGCATCTGCATTTAACAAGTTGCGTGTTTTGTCGCGTGGTTCGTCATCGTCTTCATCGGCATAATATTTGTCCATGCGATTGGAATACGCATCAGATTCCAGAAATTCCAATCCTAAATCTTGTTGGAAAAAATCCAGAACTTCGCCCTGTTCATCACTGGGGACTTCGTCCGCCTCGGTTGCGGCATTAAAATCCATTTGCGATACATAACCTGCCTCTACCGCAGAAAATGCCAGTTTTTGTAAATTTTCAGGTAATGTTTCTATTAATAACTTGGTCGCTTCGTCCAGTTTTTGTGCCATTGGCCAACCCCCGTACAAAAAAGGTTAAATAATTATTTTTTATTGGTTTTCTGTGCTTTTGCGATTGCTTCGTGCAATGCAGATTCAGAAATCAGCCCCAAAACCAATGGACTCTGAATTTGTATAATAGAATAAGACTTGTGCGTTTTGTTACGCACAGATGACACAGTCGGATTCGTGCTGCGCATTAATTTTGCAATCTGACCATCAGACAATTCTGGATAATTTTTTATAATCCACAAAATGCCACCCAGTCTGTTTTGACGATGCAGTTTTGGCGTGTAACCGATGCCACGTTTATTCTGGGCGGTCTGGGCACGAACAATTTCTTCACGCAGTGTCAATCGCGCGGTTGGGTCTGCTTCGCAATGTGCGATGTCTTCGCGTGTCAGTTGCCCATTCAATATTGGGTTCAGACCTTGAACTTTGCTGGATTCTGCATCTGCAATATTTTTAACTTCTAGTTCGTGCATACCGCAGAAATCTGCAATTTGCTCAAAAGTCAAAGCGGTGTTTTCAATCAGCCACAAAGCGGTAGATTTTGGCATATACGGATAGTTCATGGAAAATTCCCTTATGTTTGTACAGCGCGAAATATACACCAAGAATACTAAAAATTCAAGGTATTTTTATGCAAAAAACAACAATATTTTTAGTTCAGGCTTTTTTAACCAATTTATAACCGTTCTTACTGTCTAAAACAGCCCAACCAAGGGCGGCAATATGTTCGCGTAAAGCATCGGCTTGCGCCCAATCCTTGCTATTTTTCGCCGCTATGCGTTGTTCTGCCAGCAAAACTACTTCATCCGGGGCAGTTATGTTTTCTTGTGCCAACAATTTTTCTGCGCGGTCAATAAATTGTAATCCCAACAACCTGTCTATAAAAACAAACAATTCTCGTTTTGTTGCAGCGTTTACAGATGTGTCTTTTAATAATTCTTGAATTACAACCAAACTTTCTGCTGTTTTCAGATTATCTGATACTGGTGCCAAAATTCTATCGTGCCAAGTATCAAATACACCCTGCTCTATACTGCCAGGTGTTTTGTCTGCCAATATATCTGCAACACGCCGAATAATGTTTTTATAGCCTGCCGCCGCAGAATCCATCGCATCCCACGAAAATGCCAGTTGGGTTTGGAAATGCCCCAAGGTTATTAAATAACGATAAACCATCGGGTCGTACCCGCGTTTACGTACCGCGTCTAAACCCAAAAATTCACCCTTGGATTTAGCCATTTTTTCACCAGATTTATCAACCAAAAACGACCAATGCAACCAATAATTTACCCATGGAGCACCCGTAATTGGTTCGCTTTGCGCAATTTCATTTTGATGATGTACACGCGACAAATCTTCACCGCCGGTGTGAATATCAAAATGATTCCCCAGTAATTTCATACTCATCGCGCTGCATTCGGCGTGCCAACCAGGGAAACCAACGCCCCACGGACTGTCCCATTCCATTTGGCGTTTTGTATCTGTTGGTGAAAACTTCCACAACGCAAAATCTGTTGGGTTTCGTTTTCCGTCATTAAATGTTACGCGCGCGCCCGCACGATTGCCCGCCAAAGACCCACCAGTCAATTGACCGTACGCGGCGAATTTTGATGTGTCGTAATAAATACCATCGTTTGGAATTTTATATGTATAACCCAATGACTCTAATTTTTTTACCAAATCAATTTGTTCCGCAATGTAATCAGTTGCGCGTGGCATTGCTGTTGGTCGCATTAAATTTAAGTCGTCAAAATCATGTAAAAATTCATCCAGATAAAATTGCGCCACATCCCATACAGACTTGTTATCACGCGCGGCGCCCTTTTCCATTTTATCTTCACCAGAATCATCTTCATCATTTGTCAGATGTCCCACATCTGTTATATTCATAACATGATTTACATCATACCCGTTTTCTAAAAACATGCGCTTTAATATATCGTTGTGAATCATCGTTCGCAGATTTCCAATATGTGCATAATGATAAACCGTTGGACCGCAACCATAAAACTTGACCGTTCCTGGGGTTAAAGGCTGAAACACTTCCAGTTTTCTCGACATTGTATTAAATAATTTAATCTGCATAATTTTTTCCTTTGATTATAAAAAATGATATAGAAATAAAGATTTTTTTGCAAACAAAATATACCGGTTTGCAACGGCAAACAAATTAACGACAACAACAAAAGTTTATAAAAAGTATTGTCATATCAAAATTTTTTGGCGGAGCGTATAGGACTCGAACCTATGGACCGCTATAACACGGTCACGGATTAGCAATCCGCTGCATTACCACTCTGCCAACGCTCCGCGGGTGGTTGCGGTGGTTATTATATAGAACCAACAACAAAAATGCAAGTGCGAAAAATATAAAAATCCTGACAATTTATGTCGGGATTTTTTTACATTAAGATTGGTAATTTGGTGGCATTTGGCCAGCTGTATCTTTTAGGACTTTGACACATTGCTCTTGCCCATCAACCAATTTTACCCACACAACATCCCAACTAGCATTTGGTTCACATAGATTTGGTGTTTCTGGTTCGCATTTTGGAATATAGAAATTCAATCGCAACAAAGTATCTGTACTTGTAGGATCTTTTTCAATTCTTAATGGTTGGTCACACCCGATTGATTCATAGTGGTTCACAACGACCTCTAATGGCTGAACAGTTGGTGTTTCGCCCTGCAAATCAGACACTTTTATTAATTGTCTCCAAGAAGTTTCACTTTCGTATTGCCATACAATCCAACCATCTTGAATACTCAATACCACGGGACGTCCGTCTTGCCCAGGCAAACCCTGTGGTCCAATTGCACCATCTTGTCCAGCAGGCCCCTGTGGACCTTGTGGACCCGTATCTCCCTTTTCTCCTTTTGGAATCCAAAAATCTAGAACAGCGTTTGTATCAGTACCAGCGTTTTCTATTCTTGGTTCACCATCCGTTGCTAAACGAACATATCTTATCCTCATTTTACCAGCAGAACCATCGGCACCCGCCGCACCTTGCGGACCAGCAGGACCCGTCGCACCAGTATCACCCTTGTCACCCTTGTCGCCTTTTGGACCCTGCGGACCTTGGGAACCAGCAGGACCCGTCGCACCAGTATCACCCTTGTCGCCCTTGTCGCCTTTGTCGCCTTTATCTCCCTTTGGCCCTTGTGGACCTGTCGCACCGTCTTGTCCAGCTGGACCTTCACGCCCCTCGGGTAATGTAAAGTTTAATGTTAATTCAGTACGATCAGAATTATATACTCCCTCTACATTTGGGGCACCTGTGGTAACACTGCCAACAGTCACATTCGTTGCACCACCAGCAGCACCGGGTGCGCCAGCAGGTCCTTGTGGCCCCTGTGGACCTTCTGGCCCTTGTGGACCTTGTGGACCTTGGGGACCTTCTGGCCCTTGTGGCCCCTGTGGTCCAATTGCACCATCTTGTCCAGCAGGCCCCTGTGGACCTTGTGGACCCGTATCTCCCTTTTCTCCTTTTGGAATCCAAAAATCTAGAACAGCGTTTGTATCAGTACCAGCGTTTTCTATTCTTGGTTCACCATCCGTTGCTAAACGAACATATCTTATCCTCATTTTACCAGCAGAACCATCGGCACCCGCCGCACCTTGCGGACCAGCAGGACCCGTCGCACCAGTATCACCCTTGTCACCCTTGTCGCCTTTTGGGCCTTTCAGACTGTCTATAAAATCTTGTTCTGTGCCGGTGTAACCCAATTCCTGCCATATTTCATATGCAGATTTACCATCCGCACCAGGCTGACCCGGTTCACCTTGCGGACCCGCAGGGCCCTGTTCGCCTTGAATACCTTGTTCGCCCTGACCGCCCGCAATACCATCAAATATCTGGATTAAATCTGTCCATTCTGTTTCCGGGCTATCTTTATATCGCCATTGAATCCAACGTTGTTCGTTTCCATCAACAATTCTGATATCTGGGCGCAATTCAATTTCACGTCCATCGGCACCAGCCGCACCCGCGGCACCATCTGCACCCGCGGGCCCTTGGATACCCTGAATACCTTGGATACCTTGTTCACCCTGGTCGCCTTTTTCACCTTTCAGGCTGTCTATAAAATCTTGTTCTGTGCCGGTGTAACCCAATTCCTGCCATATTTCATATGCAGATTTACCATCTGCGCCTGGGGTTCCTGGTGCACCGGGTGCGCCCGGCTGACCATCATTCCCAGCCACAAAAGTATATAATACACGCCATGCCGTATCTGGTTCACCCACATAACGCCATTGCAGTGTATTACCACTGGTCCCCAGTTCAATTTCGCGACCGTCATTGCCACTGGCCCCTGGTGTTCCGCCACCCAAGATTTGTTGTAACTTGTTAATATCCAGGAATACCTGGTTTCCATCAATATATATATATTCACTGCCATGAATTTGAGATTGATCAATTAACTGTTGCACCATAGATAATGTTATATTACCACCGCCACCACCCGGCAACAGTGTTAAAGGTGTCGGACGAATGGTTTGCGCAGAAATCGTACTGGTACCACCCAGCCCCTGGGTATAAGAAAATCGTGGATTAACGGTACCGCCCGCATTCCCAGTATTTGTCGCCATTTGTGCAACCGAACCGACTGTTCCACTGGTATTAGTTGTCCCCGGCGTAATTGCCCGCGCAGACGTAAACGAACGCGCCGCCGCAGGTGAAATCCGAATCGTTCCACCGCGCACAGATGACGCACCCGCATCCGCCATAACAGGTAAAACACCAACAATACCGCCACAAACAGCACCCAATACAGGTGCAAAAAAACGCATAAACATGCTATTCTTCTCCATGACATTCATCTCTTTACAAGTCATTGTATCAAAAAACACATAGTTTGGACAAGCACAAAAAACGAAATATTTTCATAAAAACAAAAAATCCCACTATTTTGGGATTTTATTGTTTTGATACAGGTTGAATAATTCGTGTCATTTCCAAGAATTTTTGTGCACGTGCCGCAACCAACTTATTTACAGGCACACGTTGCAGTCCAACAATTTGTTCTGCGACCGCCGTTGCCAACAATTCCATTGTTGTTTGCCAATCTGTATGTGCACCCCCGGATGGTTCTGGGATTATTTTATCAATCACGCCCTGGGTTGCCATATCGCGCGCCGTCAGTTTCATTGCCGCCGCCGCGGTTGCCTTGTAATTATTATCACGCCATAAAATACTGGCGCAAGATTCAGGCGCAATAACAGAATAAATTGCATTTTCAAACATTAATACCTTGTCGCCGGTACCAATTGCGATTGCGCCACCACTGCCACCTTGACCGACATTAACCGCGACATACGGTGTTTTTACAGACAATCCTGCGGCGATTGAAGACGCCACCGCCTGGGATTGACCGCGTTCTTCGCCTTCGCGACCGGCAAACGCACCCGCCGTATCAAACAAAGATATAATCGGCAGATTAAATTTTTCGGCTAACTTCATCATACGAATAGCCTTGCGATAACCATCTGGGTTCACCATACCAAAGCGGTGTTTTTGACGCGTTTCAATGGTTCGTCCTTGCTCTTGCCCGATTATTACCGCGGGGATTCCACGCCAGAAACCAATACCGCTGCCCATGGCGGCATCTTCGGCAAAGCACCTATCGCCCGCCAGATATGTCCAATCATCAACAATACCATTTATATAATCTAAAAAGTGCGGACGATTTTCGTGTCGTGCCAACAATACCTTGTCATATGCATCATTTTCACCCATCCCGCGAATTTTCTTGGTCGCATCATATTCAGGTGTTGTAACGATTATATCTTTTGGTTTGCGATGTTTTTTTGTCAAAACTGACAATATTCGCACCAATTTATCGTGTAATTCATCGCGTGCGACAACCATATCAACCATACCATGATCGTACAAGTATTCCGCCGTTTGGAAATTAGACGGTAATTTTTCACGAATATTTTGTTCAATTACCCGACGACCTGCGAATCCGATACGCGCGCCACGTTCTGCGATATGAATATCGCCCAGCATAGCGAACGAAGCCGTTACCCCACCAAATGTTGGATCGGTCAACAACACAATATAAGGAATTTTATTTTCGTGCAGTTTATTAACCGCCACGGTTGTACGCGCCATCTGCATCAGCGACAATATGTTTTCCTGCATACGTGCGCCACCGCTGCTGGTAACCATAATAAAAGGCTGATGCGTATCAATGGCGTGTTCCATACTGGCGATTATACCATCGCCGGCAGCGCGCCCCATAGAGCCCATCATAAAATCGCCGTTTAACACACACACAGTTGTTTTAATTCCACCGATAACGCCATCTGCGGTTGTGATTGCATCGTTATAGCCGGTGTCATTACGTGCCTCGGCCAGGCGTTCAGCATACGGCACACGGTCAACAAAGTTTAACGGGTCATCTGCGACCGTTGGCAAATCCAGTTTTTCCCATGCCGTATTATCAAACAACAGATTAAACCGCTGTTTTGGTGTCATAATAAAGGCGCGCCCACATCGCGGACAAATATACAGATTATCTTTATAGTCTTTATAATAGACCAGTTTATCGCATGCCTCGCACTTAATCCACATCAGTTTGCGCACGCGGTCATATCTTTCGCGGTTACGATTCGTAATACCGGATTTTTTTCCAAACAACATGATGTTTTTAGCCATTCATTTTTTTTGTTAATTCGCGACTGGGCTTGAACAAAATAGTCGTACTGGCATCCAGGTGCATAGATGTACCCGTCGCAGGATTATAGCCAATTTTAGTTGCGCGCGCACGCGGTTGAAAAGTACCGAATCCGCGAATTTCAATACGATTACCCGTTGCGACAGATTCAATCATATGATTTGTAACCGTATCCAGCATTGCGGCGGCATCATTTGCGCGCATATTCTTGAACTTTACCTGGATAGAGCGCACGATATCAGAACGTTTCATAATCAATCCCCTTTTCTTTAATTATTCTTTATCAGCATAATTATCACACATTGCGCAATTTTTTCAAGAACAAATTAAAATTTCAATGGCATATCGCGAACATCAATTGGCGCGGCAGAATCAGCGGGGTTCCATTGAAATTTTTCCATATTCACGGTTTTATCACTGCGGAAACCGACCCCTTCGGCACGCAGTGCCTTGTATTGTTCATCGGCGAATCCCGGGCACAGTTCCCCATTCTTGAACACGACGCGATGCCACGGCAGATGCCAACTGTTTTTATTATTAGATGCGAATCCAACAAATCGCGCCATACGCGGACGCCCGATTATTCGTGCGATTTGTCCAAATGTTGCGACCCGTCCGACAGGGATACGCGCAACAACATCATAAACTTGTTCATTAAAAGTTTTCATTGCAATGTGATTATTACCTGGGAAACGCACATTTGCAAGATGATTTGATTACTAAAAAATATTTTACTTGTGTTGCATTTACAAAATTTATTAAACTTAACAATGAATCCAATTGAAATTTGGGTTCGGGGCCGTGAGAAAGCCCATAAGGTCCGGTGCAAGACATCGTAATTCCAAGAAATTCTTTGTTTTGTACCGTCTTGAAATCGTCCCCAACAATGGTTGGGGTGCCGTTGGTGTATATATAAATACCACGGGATCGTTGACCTTATGATTTTCTCAACACCCCGACCGCTGATTTCTGATTGGCGGTGTTTTTTAATAAAAAAGCGGGGGAACAGAAATGAAACAGTTGTTAGTTGTTGGTTGTCGGTTGTTGGGACAGGCATACGGCATATTGCATAAGGGAACAAAACAATTAAATCATAAATCAGGAATCAGAATTCATAAATTCTTGCTGGCTATCTGTTCTCTGCTCTTTACTCTTTTTGCCGCACCTGCTGCGGTGCATGCATATACTAATTTTGAGTGTGATGCACAGTTCTGTGTTAAAACAACCGAATTGGCGGCGGATACCACATTTAATTTCACAATGTCGGCCAAGGGGGACTTTACCGTTGATTGGGGCGATGGCAGAGCGGTACAAACAATCACCCGCACAAATACAACCGATACCACATATTCGCATACATACGCCACCGCCGGAACATATGTAATAAAATTTAATGGCACCACAACGGGGTACAATACTCGGTATAGTTCACCGATTGGCTTTACCAACAATACATTTGTTGGACAGATAGAAGGTTCACTGAGCTCAATATTCCCAACGATGACTGCAATCGCAACCAAAGTCAACCAACCCACGTTTTTTTCCACGTTTAGTGGTTGTACAAATATGACCGGTTCAATCCCCGAAAATTTATTCGCTGGTATATCAGGGAAACCGACATCTATGATGTTTGCCGACACATTCCGTAATTGCAGTGGGCTATCTGGTTCAATCCCAGATGGATTATTCAGTGGTATATCTGGCGCACCGGCAAGCAGTATGTTCAGTCAAACATTCTTGGATTGCAGTGGTTTGACTGGTTCAATACCTGAAAATCTATTCGCTGGTATATCAGGCGCACCGGCAAGCAGTATGTTCCAAAGCACATTCATGAATTGCAGTGGTCTGACTGGTTTAATCCCTGATGGGTTGTTTGGCAATCTGACGGGTGCACCGGCAAACGCTATGTTCTACCGCACATTATATAATTGCAATGGGCTAACTGGTTCAATACCTGATGGATTATTTGGTAATCTATCTGGTGCACCGGCAAGCAGTATGTTTATGGAAACATTCAATGGTTGCAGTGGGCTGACTGGTTCAATCCCAGATGGGTTGTTCGGTAATCTGACTGGTGCACCAGCAAACCAGATGTTCTACTACACATTCTCTGGTTGCAGCGGACTGACCGGTTCTATCCCCGATGGGTTGTTTGGTAACCTGTCTGGTGCACCGGCAAGCTATATGTTCTACCGCACATTCTCTGGTTGCAGTAACCTATCGGGCTATGTCCCCAGCAGTATGTATTCCGGTATCACCAGTGTCTCAGGTAGCGCAATGAGATACGTATTTAACGGCAGTGGATTGTCCACAACGTGTCCATGTGGTATGGAACAAGTAATAACAGGTTGGGAAAGCCACTGGAATGGCAAGGTTGCATGCAGTGGAACAGAAAATGTAAACCAAGTGCGATACAACGGTGTATGTGCCGAATATTGTCCATTTATGCAAAATATTCCGATGGGGAACGGAAAAACATTTCCGGTATTTGCGACCCGTGTTACCACGCCATCCATGGAAATAAAGGGTGGTAATAATCAAACGTGTTATGTACCGGTTGAAACCGGCGCGGGAACAACGGGTGATATGCCTGTTACCAACAACGGCACCACATACCACACAGGTACGATGTAATAAAAATCGCCCGATGGGCGTTAACCTGCCCCCACACGGGGTGCAGGTGGTGCGCAATGACAAATGGAAAGAAACAATGAACTTTTTTATCGGCAAAGACTAATGGCGGAGATGGAGGGATTTGAACCCCCGATACGGTTGCCCGTATACACGATTTCGAGTCGCGCGCATTCAACCACTCTGCCACATCTCCGAAACAATCAGGGGTGATTATACAAAAACAGTTTCATTTTGCAAGCGGGTTATACATCAAAATCATAATTTTTTATAGAACGAACAATCGCCGCCACCAATTTGTTCTGATGCGAATCTGATTTCAGTAATTTTTCTTCGTTTGCATTTGACAAGTGTCCCAGTTCAATCAGTGTTCCCGGCACGGTTGAACGCAATACCGCGAATGGCGCATGACGAACACTGGCACCAGACTGTTGTTCTATGCCCGCATTACGAAACGCACGAACACATTTGTTTGCGTATTCAACACTCATTTCTGCAACGGCATGTTGTTGCAATGATGATAACGCGATGCGAATATCTTTGGAAAATTGCTCAAAACCACTGACATCTATTTTGTCGGCGGCATTTTCTGTATCCGCCAGTTTTTGTGCCTCTTCATCCGATGCCTTTTCAGACAGTGTATAAATTGAAAAACCCTTGACCTTGCGACTGGGGTTTGCGTTTGCATGCAACGACAAGAATAAATCACCCTTGCGTTTTTCGGCAATTGCCGCCCTGTCCGCCAGTTTCAAGAAACTGTCGCCGCTGCGCGTTAAATATGTACGGAAACCGTTTTCTTCCAGGCGTGCCTGTAATTTTTTTGCAACAGATAACACGATTGTTTTTTCTTTGGTTCCGCCCTTGCCTATGCAGCCTGGATCTTTACCGCCATGACCCGGGTCAATCACAATTGTGTATTTTTTTGCGGTTGTTTTGTTCGCAGTTGTGGTTGTTGCAGATGCCTTGACCGACCCGCCCGCACCCGCAGCAAAATCCAACACCAAGCGATACCCATTGTCGCCATTTGGATCCAATACCATTATTTGTGATTTCTGAATTTCTGAAATAGGTTTTCGCAAATCTGCCACGATGCGCAAACTGTCGCCACTTTGCGTTTGTGTTATATTTTTTATCAATGTTCCTGATGCTAACTTTGGCGATACGGATGATTTTTGTTGTGTATTTGCGATTGTAACAACCAACTGATTTTCTGGATACGACAGTGAATATGACGGCCGCGATTCTGTTTCAATTACCAGACGTGTTTTATCGCCAGGCTGAACCCCGGTACGCACCGACAACAACGAATTACGTGCAGCAAACACCATGCGTGGCAATAATACGCCCGCCAAGAAACCAAATCCTGTTAATTGTAAAACAGTTCTGCGTGATACTTTCATTGCGACATTATTATATCACAAAAAAGCAATACATACAAAATAAAATCGCCCAAATGGGCGATTAATTATTTGCTGACACAATTTGCAAACAACTGGGCCACCAACGACGTTTCGGATTGCGTCATAGGTGCAACCGGAATCATATAGCAACGTGCACTGTCGCGAATCACAAACATTTTTGTGCCACGTTTATACGCATTCTGCATATTATCCATTTGCGCACTGGTTAAAAAAGCATTTTGGGTTGTTGATACATTTGTTAATCCTGCCTGGACCACTTGGTTTGCAGTATTGTAATCCCACAGTTCAGACAACGATTTTACTTCCATATAAAATGATTGAGATTCGTTTGGGTTTGCAGATTTACCAGACGCCGATGGAAACGCCGTGGTGGCAACCGCCATCGCCAATGTCTGAACAGTTGTTGGTGCATTGTTTGATGTTGATGCACCACCAGATGTATTTAATTGTAAATTATCGCCACATGCCAGATTCATACGATTTGTATAACCTGCCAACACTGCATCAACCGCCACCTGCCAATCTGCGCCTTTTTTATTCAGATCCAGATTAACAATCTTTTCCGCCCATCCCCAGATATTTGCCCCAACATTACCGGCATTGGCAAAGCGAGTTACCATTTCCGCACTGCCCCCGGTGATGCCTGCGCCACAGAAATCAGTTAATTGCGACACCAACATACTGGATGTTTCGTTTCCATACGCCAATGCGACCGAATGGCACGCCATTGCCGCCTCTAATTCTTGTCTGCGCATTAAACATAAATCAGAATGTGATTTTGATAATTTATCTGCCATATTTGCCATAGACAGGTATGACATAACTTCTTGTTGAACATACGATGGGCACAGGCGCGCCGCCGTATTCATACCATTTCCACCCATACGGGTATTAACATTATATTGTGGTAATAATACAGAATTATCTTTCTGTAAACACAACAATGCATAGTTATACAATTCACTTTCGGTTACATATTGGCATTTTGTTGTTACCGTCCCAGACACCACAGTTACATCGCCACAATAATTTGATAAACATTTATAAATTCTGTCGCGACACGCAGAATCAACATCCGGCTGGGTTACCATGAAATAAGTATTACGTTGATTTGCCTTGTACGCATTTGCCAGACCTTGGTTACCGCGACCACCACTGGGGGTAACGTTTATTAAACTGATACTGCGCGAATTATCAGACGCAGACACCGTTCCCGCAGATACAGCAAACGCATCTGCACCACACAGGCACAAACCTGCCAACCCCAGCATAATCAATCTTGTTTTCATGGAATATTCCCTCTCTGTTAGACTTATTTTATCATATTCTAATCCAAAAGGCAATCATCATTTATTGGGTTGATTTGATATTTTTTACTGATAAAATAATTCATTATGATTATACCTAACGAAGTTTTACAACAAATCGCAGGCGATATAGAATCGCTAAGGGGGTTCCTTTGACCCAGATAAATTAAAATCTGAAATTGCCACATTGGAACAAGACGCAAATAATCCAGAATTATGGAATAATCCAGACAACGCGCGCGCAATCTTGCAAAAGAAATCCGCGCTGGAAAAATCACTGAATGAATTTTTAGCCCTGGAATCAGAATACAACAATTTACGCGAATTATATGAAATTGCGCCCGATGATTCTGATGTTATATCTGGCATTGAATTGTTGGCAAATGAAACACACAGCGCAAAATTTATAACCTTGTTTTCTGAACCCGCAGATAAAGATGGCGCGTTCTTGTTTATCCAGGCCGGTGCCGGCGGGACCGAGGCCCAAGATTGGGCGCAAATGTTATCGCGAATGTATGTGCGTTGGGCAGAACGTCATGGGTTTACAACAGAAATAATAGAAGAACACCCAGGTGATGTCGCAGGTATTAAAAGCATAACATATCGTATATCGGGCCTGCGGGCATATGGTTGGTTAAAAAACGAAGTCGGTGTTCATCGTTTGGTTCGCATTTCGCCTTTTAATGCAAATGGCAAACGCCAGACCAGTTTTGCATCAGTTGATGTTTGGCCCGACATTGACGACAATATTGAAATTGAAATAAATGAAAAAGATTTGCGGATTGATACATTTCGCGCATCAGGTGCCGGTGGACAACACGTAAACAAAACAGATTCTGCAATTCGTATAACACATATTCCAACGGGCATTGTGGTTACGTGTCAAAACGAACGCAGTCAGTTCCAAAACAAAGATATGGCAATGAAAATGTTGCGTTCGCGCCTGTATGAAATGGAAATGCAAAAACGCGCCGCCGCCGCAGACAGCGCACGCGCCGCACAAAAGAAAATTGAGTGGGGCAGCCAAATTCGCAATTATGTCTTGTACCCGTATCAACTGGTCAAAGATGTTCGCACAGGTGTTGAAAAGACTGATTCAGATGCGGTTTTGGACGGTGATTTAGATGATTTTATGCTGGCAATGTTGCAAAGATAAAAAATCGCGCCACCGGCGCGATTTTTTATTTCTGAACAAAGTGCACGCTGTATTGTGGTTTTTTGTCAGAACCCAATGATGCACGAACAACTTTGTTTGACGCGGTCTGGACTGCTTTTATCAAATTCGCATTGTCTTTGCGTTCTGCCTTGGTCAAACCATCAATCGCACGCGTGATTTCAATCTGAATTTGACGTTTCATAAATCCGGTATCGTCTGTCTCAAAAATACCGGCTGATGAAACCTCGGGCATGCCTTTTAGAAATCCGCGTTTGTCCACGGGCAATGTTACAAATACCGCACCGTTTGTCGCAATTTTCTTGCGATTTTTATACACTTGGTCGTTGGCACTGCGTTCGGTTTCACCCTCCATTACAACAAAACGCGCATCAATCGTTTCACAGATATACGGTGCCGCGCCATCTGCCAGTGCAATCATTTCGCCATTGTGCACAACCATCATATGTTTTGCACCACCACGTTCCATTGCCATTTTGCCGTTCAACATTTCATTGATATAATCGCCATGCATCGGGATTGATACCTGGGGATGAACCATATCATAAAATCTCTCAAACTCTGGACGACCGGCGTGGCCACTGGCATGCAAGTTATCTGTATCAAATATAGTATGCGTTTTAATACCCATACGCGCCAATTTATTATACAGATACGAAACATCTTGTTCACGACCTGGAATTATAATTGCGCTGAACAGAACAGTGTCTGTTGGTTGTAATTTTAATTCTTTAACCTGGCCGTGGCACAGACGCGTTAACATTGCGTATTTTTCGCCTTGGGAACCAGTTAAGTAAATTGCCTGTTTATTTGCCGGCAAATCGTTTATATCACTGTGCAGATATGTATCATCTTTGTTCAGATAACCAAATTCAACACCGATTTCACGGAATTCTGGCAAACCAACATATGGAACAGGGTTTGGATTACTGCGTTCTTTGATTGCCGCAACACGGCCCGCATCATGCGCCGCCTGCGCGAACATTTTCAGACGCGCGATACTGCGCGAATAACCTGTTACAAAAACACGTCCAGGCGCATCTTTCATAATCTTGGTCAAACTTTCACGAACCTGGGTTTCTGTTGTCTGAACAGTTTGACGCGATGCAGATGTAGAATCACACACGCACGCCAATAATTTCGGGTCAGACCCAATTTCACGCAAGCGCGCATAATCTGTGGTATCTTCTATGGGGTTGTCGTCATTAAATGTCCAGTCGCCTGTATGCAAAACCTTGCCCGCGGGGGTTTGGATGATTAACATTTGCGCTTCGGGCACAGAATGCGAAACATGGAACGTTTCAACCGTAAACGGTGGCAGATTCAATATTGCACCATGATGATCAAATTCAACAATGTCTTTTTTGGCATCAAAATCCATTTCCAATCCTGCAAAAGTGCGGCGCAGAATTTCCGCCGGGAAACGCGTACAATAAATTGGTTTTCTGAATTTTGGCCAAATGAATTTTAACGCACCAATGTGGTCTTCGTGGCCATGGGTTATTACAAAACCGATAACATCTTTCTTGCGCTTTTCCAACCATGTTGTATCACAGTATTGAACATCCCCTGCCCCTATTTCTTCTTCCAGGAAACCCATACCGCAATCAACAATCAGAAATTTACCCTTGTATTTATACAGGTACATATTCTGACCGATATGTTCCAGACCACCCAATGCCATAAAATACATTTTTTCATCATTCGCATCAGATTCCGGGGCCGGTTTTCCGATAATTTTTGCAGGTTTGCCCGATGTTTTTTTTATTTCTTTATCTGCCGATGCAGATTCAGTATTCGCTTTTTTTTCGCGTACTTTTACCATTATTTATCCTTTTATTTTTGTTAAACATTCACGCCAACCACGCAATTCATTGCGAATAAAAATTGTTTTATTCCTAGTGAATCTGGTGGTGGCGCACCAAATATATCGCGCCAAAGAATTATATACACGACGGTTTTATAATCAAGAAAATAAAAAATCCTATCTTTTTTTACTTTCACCAATATAAATTCCCATTCCATTGGCAATTTCCAGCAACGGATTATCTGGCGCAACATATGCGTTTGATGTTTTCATCCCTGTAATATTTGGATCGTCAACAACACGACCAGCGGCATAAAAATCAGCCAACCCAATCGTTTGACAGCATCCATTTTTATAACCTGTCATAACATATGTTTCATTGTTTTCAATTGCATCAATCGCACATTCCGCCATTTGCGCAGATAAAATTCTGTCGTTTATGGTTGTGTCCCCTGCCCGTTGTATATGTCCAGGAAACGCTGTACGATTTACAATACCCGCCGCAGATAATTTTCTGGAAATAATTTCAGCCGGCGCACCCGAATGTCCACGCACACGCACCCCTTCGGCAACCATAATTATTCCGTAATCGTGTGATGCAGATGTTATATGCGATATCAGTGAATTTATATCAAACTTGATTTCTGGTATTAATATCGCACGCGCACCAACCGCAACACCAGAATGCAATGCCAACTGGCCACATGCACGTCCCATCGTTTGCACAATAAACCAACGATGATGACTGCGCGCAGTTAACATTAACTGGTCGCAATAAGATACAATTTGCTGCACAGCCGTATCAAACCCAATCGTGCGTTCTGTACACGGAATATCCATATCAATAGTCTTTGGGATACACACCAGTTGCACATCTGAATAAATCCAACGATTAGACCACGCCAGCGATAAACTGCCGTTGCCACCAACCAGAATCAACGCATCCAGTTTTAACTTTTTTATTGAATCGCGCAATTTTTCATTAAATTGCTTTAATTTGTTTGTTGCTGCGGCATGCTCAAAATTCATAACGCCGGCACGACCATTACCCAGAATACTGCCTGCAATACGATACATATCTGTTGGCATATCGCACGAATTCAATTCAACAACATTTGGCACTGCTGTCGTTAAGCCATCTGTACCATCCATAATACCAACCACACGCCAACCACGCGTTGCAGCACCACGAACAATATTTGCAATAGCCGCATTCAACCCCGAACAATCACCGCCAGTGGTCATAATTCCTATTTTTTTAACAGCCATTTTTTATCCTATGTTTTAACAGAAATCAGTATATCACAAACAACTTGACAAACAAAGTATTTTTGCAATAATTTGTCTATAAACAACTCTTTTGTTTCAGGAGATTTTATTATGGCACCCAGACGCACTAAAAATACGAATATTGGTAAAACAAAACGTTCCACAGATGAAATGATTGATGACGCCATCAATCAACAAAATGAATGGATGGAAAACAGACGGCATTTTACCAGACGTTTTTTAAGACGCTTAAACTTTTTTGCAAAACCGTCTGAACCAGAAAACACACAAACAAATTCACAACCAACGCCACGTAAAAATCGTGAACGCGGTTTGCGCGCATACTGGTTCCCGATTGTTTGTGCAATATTGGTTATATTGGTTGCAATATGGGTGATATTTTTTCGTCCTGAAACATATCATCGTATAATTATTGTACCCGCTGTCCCAGAACCGGTTGTAAAAACAGTATCAGAATCAACAACACCATCTTTTGATATTGTACGAATTGATCCAAATGGCACGGTTGTTATTGCTGGTCGATGGGTCGCAGATAAAAATGTTTCCGTGGTTATCAACAACAAAATTGTTGCAACAGAACGTACAAATTCAGATGGCGAATTTACTTATGCGCCACGCAACGCACTGCGCCCAGGAAATTATACTGTTTCATTGATTGGTGCAGACAATAATAAAAAATCAGACGACCGTGTATTCTTGTACATATCACCACGTGGCGCAGATAATTCAATGTCTTTACTGATGACATCCGACGGCAGCCGTATTTTACAAGCACCAACAATTCTGGCCGATGGCGATCTGAATGTATCCAAGATTGATTATCTGGACACGGGTCGCATTGTGGTCAGTGGAACAGCACTGCCACGGATGCGCGTATCGCTATCGCTAAATGATAAATATCTGGGGTTTGCACGCGTATCAGACCATAAAAATTTTGGATTGGGTGCAGATGTTGAAAAACTGACCCCAGGAAAAAGATATGTATTAACAATTCGTCTGCACGATGGTTCAGGACATACAATTTCCCAAATCGGACACAGTTTTATAATGCCAAATTCAACTGGCAACAGTGATACATTTTATACTGTACGCAGTGGCGATTGTTTATGGATTATTGCACGCAACTTTATGCGGCGCGGCGTTTTGTTCAGCATTATTGCCGACAGAAACAATATCCAGAATCCGAACTTGATTTACCCGAAACAGAAACTGGTTATACCAATCCAAGGTCGCAAACAATGAATGAAAAACGCGCTAATAAAAATAAATATTTGGCTGGTCATCAATATGATGAATGGTCGGAATTATTGGCGCAATTCAATTCTTTGGCGACATTGGCACAACGAATTGGAAATGTTCAACTGTATGCGGAAATAAAAAAACGTTGTGCAACAATTATGACTAACAAACATTCTAAAAAAGTTTATAAATCACTGATGCGCGATATTGAAAAATACACCCAACTATTGCGCAACCCCAGCAACCGACAACGTTAATTTAATGTAAGGGATCCAAAAAATGACACCTGATGATATACGCAATGTATTGTCTGCACTATTATTGGTAACAGATGAAATAACCCCACGCGAAATAAAAAGCATATTAAGAATCTTGGCTGCACATAAAATTTATGTTATGTGTCCTGAATGCAACAAACCAATTTCTGACATGGAAGAATTTTCATGGGATCATATCTGGCCCAAGGCACGCGGTGGTAATGATAATATCAGTAATTTATTACCAATGCACAAACACTGTAATGAAGATAAAGGTAAACGCATTATAATAAATTATTTATGTGCATCCCACAGGATTTCGTTGTATCAAGACAATACACACCAAGAATTTCAGAAAAAAGCGAAACACAAATCAATAAAACATGTATCTGAAACCAAATTCTGTGCCGGAAAATGTCGTGGCAAACACAAGTAAAAGTTAAATCGGCAAAATGCCGATTGAATTTTTGGTGCGGGCGAAGGGAATCGAACCCTCGTCTAAAGCTTGGGAAGCTTTCGTGCTGCCATTATACCACGCCCGCAATAGGTTGTATTCTATATCGTACGACATATAAAGTCCAGAAAATATTTGACTTTTGATAAAAAAGGCGCAATAATCGCCTTGCAAATCCCACAAGATTGCCATTTATAAAACACCAGATGCAGGTTTGCATTGGTACATCATCCGGCGAGTGTTCGCCCTTGGTGGCGGTTTTCTGTGTGGGCAAAAGTCATAAAAAAACAAAAAGGAAATAAAATATGGCAACAGTTATTCGTTTGGCGCGTTATGGTGCAAAAAAACGTCCGTATTATCACATCGTCGTTACAGATTCACGCAATGCACGTAATTCTGGAAACATACTGGAAGTTGTTGGAAAATACGACCCAATGTTGGCACGTGATAACGATAAACGCGTTATTCTGAAAATTGATGAAATTAAGTCTTGGATTGCCAAGGGTGCAAAACCGTCTGATCGTGTATATAAATTCTTGGTAAATGCTGGACTGGCTGAAAAGCGCGCGATTCCTGTTCAGACCAAGAAACATTTGCAATCTGAAAAAACACAGCAAAAAATCAAAGATAAAGAAGCAAAATTAGCAAAAATAGCCGAAGAAAAAGCCGCAGCAGAAGCCGCCGCAAAAGAGGCAGAATCAGCACCAGTTGATACAGAAAATAATGCAGAATAATGTATAAACCATATAAACACAGACCGAACTATGACCGACAAACATATATATTTGCACTGTTTTGGGCGTTTCGTTCGGTCTGTTTTGACAACCCAGAACAATATCGTATATTGTGGGATAGTTATGTGCTGAATCTGGATTTATTATGCGAATATGCACGCGCAAACTGTATTGATGAATTAGAATACATAAAATCTATCCATCAATATTTGGTTTCAGACAGACACAACAATACAAAATGAAAAATAATTCTGAAATCTTGGTTGGAAAAATTGTCGCCCCCCAGGGTGTTCGTGGTGATGTGCGGGTTCATACATATACTGCATCACCAACAGATTTACGCACAATGCGTGTGCACAGTAAAATGTTCACCCATGACGCGTTTAATTTTATTCGCAGACTGAATCCAACATCAGATGTTATAATTGCGCACATTAATGGCTTTGATGACAGGAATTCTGTTGAGCAATTACGCGGTATTGAACTGTTTATAAATCGCACAGATCTACCCCAAACAAAATCAGACGAATATTACCAAACAGATTTAATTGGTATGTCTGTTGTACGCGACGGTATCAAAATTGGCACAGTTGTATGTTTCCAAAACTTTGGTGCGGGCGATATAATTGAACTGGATAACGGTGATATGGTATCGTTTATTGGCGCAACAGTTGATATGGATAACAAAACAATAATTGTAAAATAATAAAAGGACAAGAAATGTTTACAGTATTTACAACATATTTAATTCGGCACGAATGCCCAGCGGGGATGACAGAACGCAACTGTCCATTACGCAAACACCTGAAAGAACAAAAACTGTTTCATTTTGGTGCGAACGAAACCATGCTGGAACCAACCGCGGAACTATACAGATTGGCGCGTGCAGAATATGTGCAAGAAATTGACCATATGAATCAAATTTGTTATCATTGTCAGCAAAAAACAAAATAAATGCACTTTAATATACTGACCATTTTTCCAGAAATGTTTCCAGGCACCCTGTCGGGTGGCGTTGTTGGACGTGCGCTGGATAATAATATTTGGTCGTATAACATTATAAATATTCGCGACTTTGCCATAAATAATTATGGCAGTGTTGATGATGAACAATTTGGCGGTGGTGCTGGGATGGTTATGCGTCCTGATGTACTGGGGCCAGCGATTGATTCTGTTAAAAAGCGCGGTAAAATTATATACTTTTCACCACGTGGGCCACAATTAAACCAAAAAATGGTTCATGAATTTGCAGAATCGCGAAACAAGACATACACATTACTATGTGGGCGATACGAAGGTATTGATCAGCGTATCATTGATGAATACGACATAATGGAATTGTCTATTGGCGATTATATACTGTCAGGTGGCGAAATTGCAGCACAAGTTTTTATTGACAGTTGCGTTCGCGTGCATGATAATGTGCTGGGCGGTGGGGATGATTCCACTGCAAATGAAAGTTTTGAAATCGGGGGGCTGGAATGGCCGTTATACACCCGCCCGTCAGTATGGCGTGGACGAAATGTCCCAGAAGTCCTGCTGTCTGGTCACCACGGCAACATTGAACGGTGGCGGAAACAACAATCGGACGAAATAACAAGACAAAGACGTCCAGATTTAATACAAGGAAAAAAGAAATGAACATTATTAAAAAAATTGAAAAGAAACAAATTGAAAAATTGGCTGCGGATAAAAAAATTCCAAATTTCAAGGCCGGTGATACACTGAAAATCCATGTAAAAATCAAAGATGGCGACAAATTCCGCATCCAGATTTTTGAAGGGGTTGTTATCGCACGCGACAATGGCACTGGAAACAACGCATCGTTCACAGTTCGTCGTGAATCATATGGTGTTGGCGTGGAACGCAAATTCCCACTGTACAGCCCAGCAATTGAAAAAATTGAAAAGGTTCGTATTGGTCGTGTTCGCCGTGCTAAATTATTCTTCTTGCGTGGCTTGTCTGGTAAAAAGGCACGTATTGTTGAAGATTTGGCAGCAACATCGGCTGAAAAAACAAACAAATAAAACATCGCCCTTTTGGGCGATTTTTTTTATTGTTTGATAATATATCTACCAACAACTAAAAAAATTTATACATTTGACATCTGTTGCATACAACGATAAAATATTCAGCATGAAAAAAATATTCTTAATTTTTACATTTTTAATTGGTGCCGTACCGGCATTCGCATATCAACAACGTGATTATGCCGTTGTTCGCATTATGAACAAGGCCGCGGGCAAAACCCAAACAATTACAATACCTGTTGGTCGCACCACAGAATATGAAAAACTAACTGTCACGGTGCGGGCATGCCTGCAATCTGACCCATTTGATGCGGAAAATCATTTTATGTTTGCCGAAATTACGGATGCATCGCGTGGCAAAATATTTGGCGGATGGATGAATCGTAATGAACCAGGACAAAATCCGTTACAAAATCCAGACTATGATTTGTGGCTGGTTAACTGTCAATAACAAAGGGGTAAAATTATGCGTTTATTAAAAAGAGTATTATTGTTTTTAATTGGTATTGCGGTTTTATTTACTGTCGCATTTATATTTTTCAGAACACAAAAATCCACTGATTTAGAAGGTGACACGTTAAAAAATTGGCCGACTGCATCAACTGAACGGCGCGTTGCCGCAACAAAAATACTGTTGGCATCCGAAGAAAATGTTGATTCTGTCGTTGCATGTGTTGACAAAATGGCGACACTGCCTGATTCAACTGAAATGAAAGTACGCGATGCGGTATCTTTGTGTTACACTGGGATTCAATTAAAGGCGAATTTATAAGTATGCCGATAAAGAAACTGTTTCTGTTTTTATTTTTGGTTGCATGTTCAGGCGGCACATTTGCAGAAAATAATATCGGCGCAGAATATTTAGGTGCAAAATATATATCAGACCCGCTGGGCGAAGAAACAGGTTATGATTCTGACCCATTGATACGAACAGATGCGTTTGATTGTATGACCTTTGTTGAAACAGTATTGGCAGATGGTGATAAAAATAAATTAATAAAAATTAGATATAAAAACGGTAAAATCGCGTTTACGAATCGCAATCACTTTATTGAAACAGACTGGCTGAACAACAATCATAATATCATTGAAAACATTAGTAATCAATTTGATGGCGCAAAAACACGACATATAACAATTGATAAACAGTCTTGGTTTAACCGCGTTTATAATGTACACACAGACTTTGTTCCAGAATCAACAGATATAAAATATATACCGTACGAAAACCTGCAAGACATAAAAAACACCGCGCCATTAATTGTTCTATTTGTTGTTGGAAAATCAAAAAATACTGCTAAGATTGGTACAGATATGGCGATTGTGCATATGGGATTTTTATTGCCGGGTGGCAAGATTCTGCGACACGCATCGTCATCGGCAGGGGCGGTTGTTGATACAGACTTTGCACAATACATCGCAAAACGAAAACATATGCCCAACAATATTGGCATTGCATTGGTAAAAATAAAATGACAAACGAAAAAATTATTCATACAGATATGGGCGCTATGCCCAGTGGCGACACAACAGATTCACGCCCCACCCTGTGTCTGGGGATTGAATCGTCGTGTGATGAAACATCTGCGGCGATTGTTGATTCTAATCGCAATATACTGTCGCATATTATTTATTCCCAAATACCAGAGCATCAGAAATACGGTGGTGTCGTCCCAGAACTGGCGGCACGCGCACATATCTTGGCGATTGACGAAGTTATAAAACGCACTTTGGAAAAAGCCAACAAATCAATCAACGACATTGATGTTATTGCGGCAACCGCGGGACCTGGTCTGATTGGTGGTGTATTGGTTGGATGGATGGCGGCGGTCGGTATCGCCCAAAGTACAGGCAAACCATTGGTTGCTGTAAACCATCTGGAAGGACACGCATTGGTTCCACGTCTGCATGCGGCAACGGCAAATAATTCTGATGGTGCGACATCGGTTGATTTTCCGTATCTGTTAATGTTGGCATCGGGCGGACATTGTCAAATCTTGCTGGTGCGTGGGGTTGGCAAATATGAATTGATTGGACAAACACTGGACGACAGTGCCGGCGAAGCGTTTGATAAAATCGCAACAATGCTGAATCTGGGATACCCAGGTGGCCCAGTGGTTGATGCACGTGCAAAGTCTGGCAATCCAACCGCTTTTGCGTTTCCGCGCCCCCTGTGCGACAAACCAGGATGCGATTTCAGTTTTAGCGGTATAAAAACCGCCGCACGCACTTTTTTAGAACGCACCCCCGCCCCACACAGCGATGAATTTATAAACGATTTCTGTGCGTCTTTCCAGGCATCTGTTGTTGATTGCATAATCAACAGACTGAACCACGCAATGTCAGATTCACGCATACGCGATGCAAAGCCACAAACACTGGTGGTTGCCGGCGGCGTTGCCAAAAACAGTGCAATCCGCAGCGCGATGGAACAAATGGCAAAAAAACACAATATGATATTTGCTGCGCCACCAATGTCGCTGTGTACAGATAATGGCGCAATGATTGCATGGGCAGGTTTGGAAAATTATCGTATTGGTAATATTGTCCGCACACCGATTGCGCCCCGTCCACGCTGGCCGTTGACAGAATTATAGAATATGATACAATATGAATTATGAAAAATTATGCCGACAGATACGAAGATTTTACACGCGCAACAGTTAAACTGGCCGAACAGATCCATAATGCCAATAAAGATAAAATTAATGCGAAATATACCCTGCCGGAAATAACATTGGCATTGCGTAATATTTACAAAGATCCAATTTTTCATAATAAATTTGTCGGCAGTAAAATGTCCGAAAACAAATGGTCATCTGGATTCTGTGCAATGGCCAGTGTTGTTATATATGAAATGTACGGCGCATCAGATGTCTGGGATATGATGGCAATCCGTGGCAATGATTGGGTGCGCGGGTCTGTGGTATTTTTACGCGATAAAGCAACGGGAATAAATTTTGGTACAACGGGCGAACATTTTTATCCTGAAACAATTCCATATGAACTGGGTAAACCATTGGATATAAACCGACTACGCACGCCAAATAAAGATATGTTCCAGCGTGTGTTGCAAATGGAACTGGGGCGGAAATAAAATGACACCAGAACAAGAAATTCTTTATAAAAACGCCACACAGAATTTATTAAAAAAAGTCAGCCAGATTGGCTTATCACACAATGCAAACACGCGCGCGCACAATTTAGTTTTGCTGTTTCGTGAATCATTTAAGATACCAACCATTAAATACGCGGCTTTTTCTGACAATATAAACCCCGATGTATTCCGATATGATTCTGATGGTTTTTGTCGCGTTGCTAGTACGGCATTTGCGCAACTAATGAACACCACTAAACGCGATTGGCGTGTGATGTATATAAACGATTTATGGACATATGGCCCACATCACTATTTGATACATAAACCGTCAAATATTATACTGGACTTAACATACGACCAATATACAAATATGGGCGTAACCGAAATTCCATACCATATCGGTTATGAAATTAAAACAAAGGGCAATGATAAATCTGTGGCACGATTTATTGATATGATTCAGAAAAAACAAAAGGATTAATCCAGATGCAAAAACCAGCGCCAATTATTTCGCCAGATACTGTTTTCAGTGTATCAGATGCATCTGCATTACTCAAAGGTGTCGTTGAAACCGCATTTGCCACGATAAAAATTCGTGGCGAATTATCACAAATAACCCGGGCATCATCTGGACATATGTATATGACGATAAAGGATTCTGGGGCGGCAATATCTGCGATTATATGGCGCGGAACACCAATATCATTTCGTCTGGACGAAGGAATGGAAGTAATCGCCACAGGACACATGACAACATACCCCGCGCGCAGTAATTATCAACTTATTATAAACAGTTTAGAAATGGCGGGGGTTGGCGCAATTCTGCAAATGTTAGAGGCACGTAAACAAAAACTGGCGGCCGAAGGACTGTTTGACACATCGCGTAAAAAGCCACTGCCTGCACTACCGCGTCGCATCGGCGTTGTAACCAGTCCAACCGGTGCCGCATTCCAAGATATACAAAACCGTCTGCGCGAACGATTTCCGGTTACTGTTGTTTTATACCCTGCAACCGTCCAGGGTGAATCCGCCGCGACCGAGGTTGCGCGTGGCATTGAATACTTTAACCGCATGCAAAATGTTGATGTTATAATTGTTGCACGCGGGGGCGGCTCGTTGGAAGATTTATTGCCCTTTTCCGAAGAAATTGTTGTTCGCGCCGCCGCAGCATCAAAAATACCACTGATATCTGGCGTGGGACATGAACCAGATTGGATGCTGATTGATTATGCCGCAGATGTGCGCGCACCAACCCCAACCGGGGCGGCAGAGATGGTTGTACCAACAAAACTGGCAATTTCAACAGAACTGGAAAACGCATGGCATCGTCTGGCCGGCGGATTCTTGACGCGTCTGGACAATGCGCGTACGCGTATTGAATCAATTAATATCAAAAGTCCAAAACAGATGGTGATGGAACATGCACAAAGACTGGACGATATTGGTCGCACAATAAATGTTATGATTGGCACAAAAATCACCAGCGCAAAACAACAAATGATGTCTGCGGCAACGTTCCCAATAACCATGCAAAATCGCAGAGCGTCATTAAACCAAGCAATTTCTCATATGGGTCAGATGCTGAACAGTTTAAGTTATAAAAATGTACTATCGCGTGGCTATGCAATTGTGCGCGATGGGTCTGGTAACATAATTTCACGCGCAGAAAACGCGCCCCACCCCGCCACTATTGAATTCGCAGACGGGGTTATAAATCTATGATTTTATCAGTGTCTTGGCGGTGGCAACGGATTCTGGAGTAATTTCTGCACCACTGATTATACGTGCAATTTCGTTTATACGGTCGTTTCCTGTAATTTCTGATACTGTTGTTGTTGTTTTATCATCTGTGCTGTGCTTCGCAATCTTGAAATGCTTGTCCGCAAAGCCTGCAACCTGGGCAGAATGAGTTATAACGATTGCCTGGGATTTTTCTGCCAATTTATTTAATCGCAACCCAACCGCCGATGCAGTTGCACCACTGATACCGGTATCAACTTCGTCAAAAACAAATGTGTGCGATGAATCAGAACCCGCCAACACCACACGCAGCACCAACATCAGTCGTGCCAATTCTCCACCAGATGCCGCCCGATGTAATGGCGCAAATGGCGATCCTGGGTTTGTTTTTATCATAAACACAACATCATCTGCACCATGCGCACACGCATTTGTATCGGTAATATCTACCATAAAATCAGCATTCCCCAGTTTCAGGTCTGGCAATTCCGTCAAAATGCGCGTGCGCATTAAATCTGCCGCCGTACGCCGCGCCCCGGACAATTTATTTGCCAATTCATCAAATTCTGATTTATATTTTTTAACCAGCACTGTTAATTTTTGTAATTCTGCATCTGAATTATCAATCGCATTCAGTTGCGATTCCATATCCGCCAATTTATTTGATAATTCATCTGCCGCAACGCGATGTTTTCGTGCCAAACTGCGAATTGCGAACAATCGTTCTTCTATTGCATCTATATCATCTTTATCAAATGCAGTTGGACGCAATTCATCAGATACAGTCGCCAATTCTTGGGCGATATTATACAGTTTATCAATTTGTTCGCTGTATGGATTTGGATCTGTTCGCAGACGTTCTAAAATATGCGCCGCATTAAACACCATTGATTCCAACGATACACCATTTGGATTCAACGATTCGTTTGCATCGTTCAGTATCGCCGCACTTTTTTCTGCATCCATAATTTGTGCGCGCCGTGTTGATAATTCATCTTCTTCGCCAGGCCGGGGGTTTAGTTTTTTTAATTCTGCAACATTGTGTGCCAAGAAATCGCGTTCATTTGCACTGCGTTCCAACATTTCGCGCAAATCGCGTAATTGCAATTCCGCATTGTGATATTGCGCATATGCCATACGCACCGAATGCGACAAATCGGCAAAACCATCAATATTGATACTTGCGAACAAATCCAGTGTTTCACGATGCGTTGCCGGATTTAACAATGTGTGATTGGCAAATTGCCCATGAATTTCAACCAGACTATCACCAATCTGCTTTAATAATTTAACAGATACTGGCACATCGTTAACCCATGCGCGCCCCTTGCCATCTGCAGATAAAGTACGGCGCAAAATCAGTCCATCCGCATATTCAATAGCATTTTCATCCAATGTGCCGAACAATTCATTTGGTACACTGTCAAATTCCGCCACCACAGATGCCATATCTGTACCATGTCGCACCAAACCCGCATCGCCACGCGCACCCAACGCCAATGCCAACGCATCCATTAAAATACTTTTACCGGCACCCGTTTCCCCGGTCAGTATATTTAACCCACGTCCGAATTCCAGATTCAGTTTTTCAATCAATACAACATTAGAAATACTTAAACATCTTAACATGCCAGAATTATACAGATATTATTGTTGCAAATTCAAGATAATTATACCAATTCTAATTCCCAATCATGCAGCCATAAAATATAAGCTTTAATAGTATAATCTGGATAAACTTGTTTTAATAACTCTTTATATTCACTTAATTGATATAAATATTTATCGCGCAACGATTTTTTATCAACATCTGTTTTATAATCCAAAATCAGCACTTGTTTTGTATCTGTTTCAACCACTAATCTATCTATTCGTCGGCTAATAAATTTACCACGAACAATACCTGCCACGGGAACCTCTGCCCTGGAATTTTTTACGAAAAATTTTGCCAATTCTGGGTGCGATTTTATTATCGCAATAATTTCATCATCGCCACACAACCCAGAATCGCCCATACGCACAGATTGCATCTGTGCATGACGCATCAAACCGTTTTCTGTTGCGTATTTCATATCGTCGTATTCTTGTAATAATTCGCGTACATTATTTGCCATGAATAATCCTTAACTTATCATCTGTTTTTTCTATACCTGACATTTCCGAAAACACATTCCACAACATACTATACCATGATATTTCTGGGACATTTTTATATGGTGTAAAACCATAAATATACAATTCATCACGCGCACGTGTCATCGCAACATATAATAATCTGTAATATTCTGCAATTTGGTTGCGCATCGCCGCATCAGATGCAGAACGACAAACTTCACTGCCGTTGGTGCGTGGCGTCCACAACCACAAACCGTCTGTTGTTGGTATAATATCGTCAACACCGGGCGTACGCACAGTATCAATCAAGAACACCACAGGTGCTTCTAACCCTTTGGAACCATGCACCGTTGCAACACGCACACCATTTGCCGCATCCATATCACGCTTGATTTCCGATCCGCCCGTAATAAACCATTTGATAAAATGTCGCAATGTACCTGGCTGGGTACGTTCATACGATAAACAAATCGTCATAAATTCTTCTAATGGGTCAATTACCTGATTACCCATGGCGGCAATCATTCGTTCACGCACACCACATTCATTCATCACACGCGAAAAGAAAGAATAAGGTGCCATATTTTTTGCCCAATCAACAATCTTTTCTAAATCAGAATATATATCAGGATGCACATCCCGCAACACATCAAACACAGTTATAAAATCAGGATTTTCAGATTCAGATTTTCGCGCGGCGTTTTCAACATTTCGCAAATTACACAAATTAAAAATATCGGCTTCACACAAATAATAAATCGGACTTTTTAACACACAGCACAAACTATAATCATCTGTTACATCCATACAGAAACGCACCAAATTCATCAAGTCGCGCACCGGCATAAAGTCCGGCAAAACAATCCTATCACTGCCCGCAACATCTATGCCACGACGCTTTAATTCATAAACCAAAGGTGCCGCCATTGGGGCGCGTTGCTGAACCAACACCATTATATCGCGCGCAACATACCGCCCAGAATCAATCAAAGACTTTATCTTGTCGGCAATCATACAAATATATGCGCGAACATCTGCACCATCTGTTTGTTTAGAAATCAGTTTATATGTTTCAACCAACCCATTATTATCACGGCGAAAAACCGCGTGTTTATTATTTACAAAACCGGTCTGACGCTGCACGTTTGCATCGCCAAAAAAACAGTCAACCGCGTATAATATTGATGGCAAGGAACGAAAACTCTGATCCAATGGAACTTCGCGTATTGTGCGCATATTACCTGCGATTTGTCGCGCAATTTCAGCACGACTGGCGGCAAAAGCGTTTGGATCTGCCCCTTGAAAACCATAAATAGACTGTTTAGTATCACCAACAACAAACATAGAATGCGGCATTTTACCAGTATCACCACTCACAAAAAAATCACCCGCCAACATACGCATTATATCCCATTGCATCTGGCTGGTATCTTGGGCCTCGTCCACCAGTATATGCGACAAAGACAAATCCAACTGCGACAGCACCCAACCCATCGTTTCAGGATTAGAAAACAATTTTCGTGTATATAAAATCAAATCATCAAAATCTAAAACAGCGCGCATATTTTTTAATTTACGATATTCCACCGCAAATGCCGCCGATAAATCAAATAACGCAACCGTATCATCAAAAATCTGCTTGTTTATATTTCGTTGATTTACAACATAGACACGATTTTGTTCCGCAACCAAATAATCTTTTTTTGACACATTCAGAATGCGCCCACCATCAGATTTCAAGTATGCAAATTTATATTCATCAAAATCAATCGTTTTATCAATATATTGTTCAGTCAATTTTACAAGTTCATCCAGATATTTTGCCGGACTTTTATCGTTTTTTGCAAATTCTATGATTCTTTTCAGATTTTGTACAGGTATTTTATCGTCAAATTCTGTATTTAATTCTAAATAATTATATGTTTTATCAATAAAGTATTGGCGATATTTTATAAAATCGTTTATTCCAAAAAAACGTTTATATTGACCACTGACGATGGCCAGCAAATCAGACATATAATGTTCTGAAACACGTCCGACTATATGCATAAAAGCATCAAGAATTTTATCATCGTTCGGGTTATTTATCATATTTGTAAATGCATCTTGCAATAAAACACGTTGATTTGCATCTGACACCAATGTCCATGATGGCGACAGCCCTGCCTCTATTGGGAAACGGCGCAAAATTTCTTCACAAAAACCGTGAATTGTTTTAATTTTTAACACATCTGGATTATCAATATAGTAAAAGAATATTTCACGCGCATGCGCAATGTCTGAATCGGTTGGTTCTTTATTAAACGCAACACCAACCAACATATCACGCAGTTCCGCATCAGATGCAACCGCCCACGCACGCAGTGCGCGCAATATACGATTGCGCATTTCACCCGCCCCTGCATTGGTATATGTCAGACACAGAATGCCCGATTTTTCCAAGTTATCGCTGCGAAACAAAATCCGCAACAAACGTTGGACCAGAACACTGGTTTTACCTGTGCCTGCATTTGCCTGGACCCATACGTTTTCCGCAGGATTCGCCGCAATATCTTGGTTTGGTGATAAAGTTTGTTTTTTTGCCATTTATGCCCTTGCTTTATTTTTTGGATTCTAGTATAAATTCAACAGAAGTGCAAGGGGGTCGTATTTGTGCCAACAGGCATACATTATGACCAACAATAAATCATTCCGTTTATTGGGGGGAATTATGGAAACCGTAAGAATTCTGTTAATTATTTGTGGATGTTTGGGTGGTGTTTTGTTGATAACACTGGGGATTTTGTTTTTTATATCTCGCAAAAGTCAACGCGTTATGGAATCTGTATTACAAATTATGTTACACCCAGAACAGACACAAATAAAAAACGCGACACGTGTTCTGGCAACTATTCTGGGGGATGAAATTGCGAAAATAGAATCTTCTTTTCAGGTTATGCGCGACACACTGGCGGCACAAATTAAATCTGCGAATGAATTAAAAGATGAATTAACTGTACAGAACGACAAATTAATCGCTTTGGCAGATGATGCAACAAAAAAAATTGCAACCATGTCGCAAAGATTGGACAATACAGTAACCGGTCTGGGCGAAGTTGTCGCATCTGAATCTTGGACAGATGTTGAATCCGCAACGGATAAATTCAGCGCAACAATTACCGATTTGGTTGCAAAAATAGATGCCACAACCACTGACACAACAGAAAAAACCAACAAACTGCAATCACAAATTGATGGGTGGATTACATCGTCCCAAGATATGTCCGACAGATTACAGGCGGGATTTGATACAAACACACAACAAATGCGAACTTTGACGGATGATACTGTCAATATGCAAAACAAATTAACAGAATTAACCAACACAACCGCCGATGGATTTGAGAAGGTGAAAACATCTTCATCGGAATACGAATCTATTATGGCGCAAAATAATAAGTTGTTGGACGAACAGTTGGTAAAACTGGACAGTTTCAGCAAACAATCTAAAAAACAATTAACCACACAAATGAATTCCCTGACAAATACTGCAAATGTTGTTGGTGGCCAGGTGCGTTTGGCGGAATCATCCATAGAAAAACAAATTCGCAAATTAACCGACGCCGTAGAAGCGTTAATGTCATCTGCGACACAAACAGAATCTGCGGTACGCGGAATATCCACAGAATTAGCGGCATTAACCAATAAATTTGATGGCGAAATCAAAGAATTTGCAACCGGCGCGGTTACAGAATTAAAAACAGTATCTGGGGTTGCAAACAAAACACTGGAAAACACAAAAACAGCCGCAGGGGCATTTTCAGAATCTGTACGAACAATGGCAACCAGTGTACGCGAAACATTGATTGAAATGAATACTGCGCACCAGCAACTGTCTGGACAATCTGCAAATCTGATAAAAATGTCAAACGACACAACCGCGCAATTACAGCCATTGTCTGAATTAATAGAAAAATATTATGCTGCACTGCCAGACTTGTCGCGTGGTTCAACCGAGGCAAATGATAATTTGACAAAAATTGTTGCAAATATGAACGACAAAATAAATGCGATGAAATCTACGGTTGCAGAATCAACAGATGCAATCGCCCAATCAGCAATTAAATTGGAAGACCTGGCCGGGCAATCGCGTCAACAAATGATTGATTTGATGTCAGACTATTCCAAGGCGGTTGGAACAATGCAAACATTAAACAAACAACTGATGATTGCGCGCGCAACTGCACCAATGGACGCGATAAAAGATGCACCGGTGTCTGCGCCTGCTGGCACAATCAGCAGTCGCGACTTTTTAACGCACAGCCAAAAAACATTTGATAAGTTGCACGAACAATCGCTGGATTTAACACGCGCAACTGGTGCAGACATTCCAGATGTGGTTTGGAAAAAATATCATGATGGCGATAAAACTATATTTTCTAAATGGCTGGCCAAGATGCTGGGGGCGGCAGACAAGAAACGCGTACGCGAAATATTAAAATCTGACAGTGTATTTCGTTCCCAGGCAACACAATTTGTACGCAGTTTTGATAAAATCTTGGGCGGTGCCACATCATGTGATTCACCTGAAAAATTGATTGCAACATTAAAGAAAACTGATTTGGGTGTTATATACAGCATATTAAAAACAAATGTATAACAATGAACTGGGATTTTCAGACGAAGAACTAATTATCAGGCGACATATTTTTTTAGTACGTCATAACCCCGATGTTATTTCACAAATACCAAATCCTGACAAACGCGTGCAAATGGCGGCTGTAAAAGCACAACCCAGCGCGATAAAATACATTAAATCACCTGACCCGGATGTACAAATGTATGTTGTTAAACGCGATATTAGCCTGCTGGCACTGATTGATAATCCGTGTGCAACGGTTATAGAATACTGCGCCCAAAAAAAGAATTCGCGCACATGGTTTATACGTTAAAAAAAACGCCACAATCGTGGCGTTTTTTTATTTTTCCAGAACAACCATTGCAACCGAGTAGTCATCCTGGTCTGTTATTGATAAATGCGTTGCCGCAGAACCACCTGCTAGTTCTTTTAATCGCGCCTTGGCACCACCTGCAATTAACAATTCTGGGCGACCTGTATCATCGTGTACAACCGACACATCAGAAAAGGCGATATCTTCGCCAAACCCTGTACCCAGTGCTTTCAGACACGCCTCGCGCGCGGCCCAAAAGTTAGCCAAATGTTTTTCTGAATTTGCGCTATCATTTTCTGCATATTCCAATTCTTTTTTTGTGAATATGCGTTGTTTCTTGAATGCAGACCAATCTAAAAATCGCCCGCTTTCCACTAAATCAACACCGATACCGATAATCATCGTTTTCCTTTCCTTTTTGGTTGATTAATTTTACAAGCGCATACTAGTAACTTTTTTCCGATTCGTGCAAGAGAAAAATTTGGTTGATGGTTATTAGTTGTTGTTTGTCAGTGTTTATTTACAAAAAAACATTTGTATTTTCGGTTTTTCTAATATAATATTACCCGTGGTATCGGGGCGTAGCTCAGCCTGGTAGAGTACTTGCATGGGGTGCAAGGGGTCGCAGGTTCAAATCCTGTCGCCCCGACCATTATTAATTTCCAACCCAAAGGAGTTCAGATATGTTTGTCGTAGAAAAACTGAAAGCATTCCAATGGGTTAATGTTGGTAATCCTGATCACGAAGATTTTGAGAAATTACAAACAGAATATAAAATTGATGAAGACACCATATCTGATATTCTGGACCCAGACGAACAACCCAGATTAGAAGTGGAAGATGATTACAAGGTTATAATCGTTCGCTTTCCGATTATAAACCGCGAAAACGATACACTGTGGCATACAGAACCATTGTCTATTATTTATTCGCGCGACCGTGTAATTACAGTGTGTCGCAAACGATGTGATTTGCTGGACAAGATAAAGAAATCCGAAAAAACGACCCGTGAAGAGTTTATTCTGAACATTATTTATTATATTGCGGAATCATATCTGCGTTCATTAAAAGAATTAAACAAACGCGTACTGGAATCAAAAAAGGCGTTGCAAGAACGCATCAGTAAACGCGAATTATTAAATTTGTTGGAAATTGAAAACAGTTATACGCTGTATATGGCGGGAATTAAGGGCAATGTTACATTGTTGGACAAACTGGAAAAAATGCGTGGTTTTGTTAAAACCGAAGAAGCCGAAGAAATCGCCGAAGATTCGCGTATTGAACTGGCCCAGGCGACCGAGGTTGTAACATCGTACAGCAAAATGTTAAAGTCTATCAAAGAAACGTTTGAGAGTGTCATTAACATGGATTCTAACACATATATTAACCGTTTAACGATGTGGAATATTATTCTGGTTATACCAACGGTTATTGTCGGGTATTATGGGATGAATATGCGTCTGCCATTTGCAGAATATCAAGATGCAGCGGTTGCAATATTTATATCAATAATGATTTTGCTGATTTCGTTTGCAATATTTATGGCCGTCCGTCGCAGAATATATTAAAAATCGCCCCGTTGGGGCGATTTTTATTTAGAACCATTTCCACGGCTGGAACACTTTCAGCAAACTCATTGCTGTGCGCCGGTCCGCATATGTATGTCCACAACGCGGACACACCAAGAACGGCGCAACAACGGCCTTGAACTTTTTATAAATCATAAACCATATAAACAGTCCCACCGCCCATGCCGCGATAACCATTATCCATGCGACATAACCAAAATAACTGTCCACCGTGCGCGTTAAACTTTGTATCACGTTGATATCAGATTTTGCCAAATCGTCATAAATTTTTACACCAACCGGCCATGATGATGGACGCCATGGATACACATGTTTAATCCCATAATTAGTCAGCAGTGTTGTTCCCAAACCACCAGAATGTTTGTCCAATTCTGCCTTGATAATTTCATCAACCAGTTTATCAACCTCGGTTTGGGCGATTTTGGTTAATTCATTTTCAATCTTGTCCAATTTAGAATTTACCAATGCTGCGGTATCATCAACTTTTGCGATTGTTTTATTCGCCTTGTCAATTGTGTTATCCACAGAATTCAGTGCCTTGTCCACACCACCTGTTTTAACACCAAAGGCATTTGCCAACCCAGCCAGCGATTTCACACCCGCAGTTGTATTTTTAGCGTTTGCAGTTGCATCCTTGGCTTTGGCGGTGGTATCGGTTACTTTATCAACCTGTTGTTCAACCAATTTAACCTTTTCAATCGCGACACCAATTGGTTTTTCCAGATTTATTGCGCCCTTTAATCCCTGTAATAATTGTTCATACTGCTTTACAATATTGCGCTGCAAATCAAAGAACATAGACACAACCATAGACTTTTTAATTGGTCCAGAATAAGTCGCCTTGACATGCAACGGAAACCATGCTGCAAACAGCAACCACACAACCGATACAATCGCAAAAACACGTTTAGCGGTAACGATAACAGAATGTTTTTTCGCAACTGTTTTTGCGCCACCGCGGTCAATAACTTCTATTTGTTTTTTTGGCATTACACACCCCTTTTTTATGAACAATATAAATTCTAAAAATTCTGATAATTTATTGCAACAGAATTATTTTCCAGATGTATATTTTTCAATAAAATCTGACTTGAATTGGGAAAAAGTTCCCTGCTCTATTGATGTACGAATATCGCGCATTAAATCCTGATAGAACCACAGATTGTGTTGTGTCAGCAATGTTGCCCCCAGTATTTCGTTACACTTAATCAGATGATGAATATATGCACGCGATAATTTACACGCCGGGCAAGCGCATTTATCATCAATTGGCGCATCATCATCACGAAAACGTGCATTTTTCATATTCAATGTTCCGTGCCGTGTAAATGCCTGGGCGGTACGCCCAGCGCGTGTCGGCATAACACAGTCAAACATATCAATCCCACGTTCCACCGCACCCAGTATATCCAGCGGTGTTCCAACGCCCATCAAATACCGTGGTTTGTCTGTTGGCAACAGTGGCGTTGTGGTTGCAATCATATCAAACATTACATTTTGTGGTTCGCCAACCGCCAGTCCACCAATCGCATATCCATCAAAGTCAATCGCAGTTAATGCTTTTGCAGACTTTTTTCGCAAATCTGGAAAATCTGCACCTTGGACAATACCAAAAATTCCGTAACCATCACGATTAACAAACGCATCACGCGAACGTTGGGCCCAACGCGTTACCATATCAACATTTTTTTCTGCACGTTCATATGTTGTCGGCAAATGCAAGCATTCATCCAACACCATTGTTATATTAGAATCTAACTGATACTGAATATGCACAGAATCTTCGGGACGCAAGAAATGTTTTACCCCGCCATCAATATGCGATGTAAATTCTACCCCTTCTTCCTTCATTTTAACCAGATTAGACAGACTCATCACTTGGAAACCGCCACTGTCTGTTAATATTGGACCATGCCAACCTGAAAATTTATGCAACCCGCCCATTTTTTCAACTAAATCGCCGCCTGGGCGCATCATCAGATGATATGTATTACCTAAAATTACTTCGGTGCCGGTGTCGCGCACCATATCCATTGTCAACGCTTTGACCGTTGCAGCGGTCCCAACCGCCATAAATGCCGGGGTCTGAAAAGTTCCATGTGCCGTATGCACGCATCCGCGTCGTGCATTTCCACATGTTGCAATTAAATCAAATTTTAACGACATTTATTTACCTTTTACTTAAAATTATCAATCCATATTTGTTTCAAGTCTGCATCAAAATTTGCACCAAATGTCATAATAGACATTGGGCCATCAAAAAAACCACAAGAATATTTAATTACATCTTCAACCGTAATGGATTTATCAATTTCTTGAATTTGTTGAAAATTATACAACTTCTCATAATCTGCATAATGTCCAACCAATATATCACAACGACGTGTTGCAGTTTCCAAGAAATCTGCATCTAATAATTTATTATTATTATAAAATCTTTGTAAAACAAGTTCTGAAATTTTATCATGATTATATATTCGATATGATGTTTTCGCAATTAATGCAATGGCTTGTTCAATATTTGACGACGAAGTTTCTGTATCTATGGCACGAATTCCATTATATTCATCCCCATATCCTGTCATTCTTAGTCCGTATACTAAACCATTTTGCTGACGAACAACCTCGTTTAATTCTTGCACCAAATATTTACGGAATTTTAATTCTGCCAGATTGGGATACATGTTATCATATGTGTCAAGGCGAATATATGGAAATAAAATATTTACCCACACATTTTTCAGACTGGGTTCTGCTAAAAATTTACACATTGGTGTATATTTGTATTCTCTATTTATTGATACATCTTGGTGTGGCAAAAAGTTAAATAAACTTTCTAATGTATTTAACAGTGTTGTTTTATCATCTATACGACCTGATATACCAATCACACAATTTTTTGCAGATAATCGTGCATGCAACCAATTCAACAATTGAACACGCGTAAAAAATTTTATATTTTTATCTGAACCGAGTGTTCTATATGCGGAAAAACCAAGTAAATTTGTGTCTATAAAATCATTAAACTTTCTGGAATTATTTCCTTGACCACGACGCAATTCATCTAAAATTACCCCGCGTTCTATTTCTATTTTGTTTTCATCAAATAAAGAGTTTTGCAACATATCAGAAAACACCAACAATAAATCGTTTATATTTTCTGCAACAATACGACCATATAATTGTAATGATATATTAGATGTTGATGCATTAAACACACCACCTTTGGACTCTATATAATCTTTTAAGTCTTTACGGCTCGGAAATTTTTTTGTTCCTTTGACCAACATATGTTCACAAAAGTGGGTTATACCATATATATCTGGTGTTTCATCGCGTGAACCTGTTCTGAAATAAATTTTTATTGAAACAGTTTCTATATCCATCGGATCCAGAATTACTGTCGTTCCATTTGATAGGTTATGTAATGTTGGTACAAACTTCATCTATTCCCCCTTTCTAAATAATAAACAACAATCCCCGTATGAAAAGAACCGATATTTTTCAGCGACCGCATGCGCGTATGCGGTTTTCATTTCGTCAAGGCCCGCAAACGCGGACACTAACATAAACAATGTACTTTTCGGCAAATGAAAATTAGTCAACAACACATCCACCGCACCGAATTCATAACCCGGGGTGATAAATATATCGGTATTCTGACATATTGGTGCAACACGCCCTACCCCGTCAACCAGCCTGTGTGCGCTTTCCAGTGCGCGCAGCGATGTTGTTCCAACGGCAATTACGCGTTTTGCATTGTTTATTATATCTGCTTGTTCTGGGGTTATACAACACCATTCAGAATGCATTTTATGTTCAGATATATTTTCTGTTTTAACAGGCATCCATGTCCCTGCGCCAACATGCAATGTTATTTTAACTATTTTTGCGCCACGCGATTCAATCGCACGCAACAAATCATCGGTAAAGTGCAACCCTGCGGTTGGTGCCGCCATTGAACCCAATGGATCGGCATAAACAGTCTGGTATCTGTCCCTGTCTGCGATTTCTTCTTCGCGTTTCATATATGGTGGCAGTGGCATTTTTCCAACGCGACTTAACACATCAAAAACATTGTCGCAATCAAAATGCAACAACAGGCCACTGTCATCATCTTTGTCTAGAACAATCAAACGCGTTCCGTCATCTGTGGTCAAAACATCGCCAATATTGATTTTATTAAACTTTTTGCACAATCCCCACCAATCGTGATTGTTTACAGATGTGTGTAATGTAATTTCATGGCCCGATGCCATAAACCGCGCCGGAATTACACGCGAATTATTAAAAACCACCACATCACCGGGTTGCAAATAATCCAAAAAATCACGAATATGTTTATCTTGGGTTGCGCCATTGTGAACCACCAACATACGCGATGCATCGCGGCGCGCCAATGGGTGGGATGCGATTAATTCATTCGGCAAATCAAAATCAAAGTCAGATAATTTCATTTACTTTATAAATTCCAAACCTTGGTCGGCATAGTTTTCAGCCCTATCTTCCCAATCTGGTTCAACACGCACAAATAAATGCAATCGCGCATTTACATCCCATTGTTCTTGGATATCACGCCGTGCCGCCGTACCGATTTTTTTTAATTGTTCCCCGCCGCGTCCAATAACTATTTTTTTATGCGCATCATTTTGCACAACAATCTTTTGATAAATGTCCAATACCCCATCATCATCCACATCCACGCGTTCAGTTACAACATTGATGTGATATGGCAATTCTTGATGAATATATTTATAAACTTTTTCACGCGTTAATTCCGCCAAATACAATTCATCTGGCACATCTGGTGCATCCGTTGCATCAAACAAGTATGGTGATTCCGGCATAACATCTGCCAACGATTTCAGCATTTGTGATACACCGTCATTTTTCAGTGCAGAAATCATAAATATTTCACGGAAATCTGCCAGATTATTTAATTCTGCCACCATTGGTAACAAGTTATTTTTTGCGATTGTGTCAACCTTGTTAATGGCAACAAACAGATTTTTATGTCCTGCGATTTTTGCAACCAATTCGCGCACAGTATCTGTTATACCCTTGCCTGCATCAACAATTAGTAAAATCGCATCGGCATCCGTTGTTGCATCCATTGCCGCGCCAACCATCGCCCTGTCTAATCTGCGTTTTGGACGGAACACACCCGGGGTATCAACAAATATTAACTGGCGCGTGCCGACCATTTTAACCGCACGCAGACGCGTACGCGTGGTTTGTACCTTGTGCGATACGATTGACACCTTGCGCCCCATAATTTTGTTCATCAGGGTGCTTTTGCCGGCATTTGTCGGCCCAATAATAGCAATAAAGCCAGAATAAGTTTTACTCATACCCAAAACAATAGCACAACATTCTGAAAAGTGAACAAAAATCTTGCAAATTCATATATCTGGTATAAGATTTATTGGACATAGGGGGTGTGGGACAGACAACTAAAAGGCATTAAGATGCAACTGACTGGACCAGAAATAGCAAAAAGAATGAAACCGCGTTTGTTTCATAAAACACCAGATATTATAATTACCCCGTTTGACGAACGTTGTCTGGGCAGCAACAGTTATGATTTGCATTTGGCGCCACAGTTGAAAGTTTATAAAAACACAATCCCAGACGGGATGAAACCAGCCATAGTTTTTGATAAAAACAAACGTTATTCAATGCGCGATTGGTTTAACGACCCATGGAAATACGAAGATTATACACTGCGCCCGACTGGTTATGACATTCGCAACCCACAATATTTAATTAACCCATGCGACACAAAATCACATGAAACAATAGATATTGAAATTCCAGACACAGGTTTAATTTTGTCGCCAAACATTGGTTATTTGGGGTCAACACTGGAATATACAGAAACACGAAATTTGTTTCCATATATTGATGGTAAATCATCATTGGGACGAAACTTTGTATTAAATCATCACACCGCAGGTCGTGGGGACGATGGATTCTGCGGACAATGGACACTGGAAATCAAAACATTGTATCCAACGGTTATATATCCATATATGCGTATCGGTCAAATTTATTATGAAAAATTTACAGGCAAACGCAAACCATACGATAAAAACACAGCCAGCCATTATAACAAACAATCGGGCCCGACCCCGGCATCACCAATTGCGATTGATTGGTTTATTCGTGATGCGATGCAGAAATAAAAAACCGCCGTTGGCGGTTTTTTATGAAATCTTTTTAATTCTGCGGATGCGACGTTCTGTTGAATCAAATGGACTTTCCAGGAATGCCTGGGCACACATAAATGCCATTTCTATATCAATATCATCTGCTGCCAATGCCAAAACATTTATATCATCGTGAAATCTGTCATCGCGCGCCTGTTCTGGCAAAAAGCACCGCGATGCGCGAATATTACGATAACGATTCGCCGCAATTTCCATACCTGCACCCGTGCCACACACCAATATACCACGAACATTTTTATCATCGCCCATCGCGTTTGCCATATCTGCCGCAACATCCGGGAAATCAACCATAACGTCTGGGTTATCTGTCCCCAGATTTACCACAGCGTATCCCGCCGCACTTAACATTTCAATCAGATACAGTTTTAATCCAACACCGCGATGATCTGCGGCAATAAAAACTTTTGATACAGACTTGTTCATTTCTTTTTATCCTTGCGTTTTGCCAATTTACATTCCAGACCTGTATTTGCAGAAATGTTCAATGTATTGTATTCCAGAACCCCGCGCATTTGTGCATTACTGAAAACATTTGCAATATTTACAGATGCCGGCCCATCCAGTGTGCCATGCAAAAACAATTCATTTGCATTTATACGCCCATTGACACGACCACCGCGACCAATTATCACAATATCCGCAGTTATATCACCTGTGATATCACCGTGAATTTGCACAGTATGATCTGTTTTAATGTTTCCTGTTAATCTGCAACCTGCCCCAATTATGGTTGGCGATTGCTTTTCTTTTGCGTTAGTAAATGCCAGCATCCTTTCATTCCTTTACAAAGTTTATTGGATCAAACGGTTTCCCCTTGTACCGAATTTCATAATGCAAATGCGGTCCTGTTGAACGGCCAGATGAACCACCCAAGCCGACAATTGTACCACTGTGCACCCAATCACCACGCGCAACATTTATCTGGGACAAATGTGCATACAATGTTGTAAACCCAAGGCCATGGTCAATTTCAACAGTCTTGCCATATCCGACGCGTTCACCCGCAGACACCACACGTCCAGGCGCAACAGCCATCAATTCTGTACCAATTTTACCGCCGAAATCAATACCCTTGTGTTTCTTGGGCTTGCCATTAAATGGGTCTTTGCGCATACCGTATTTAGATGTAACACGAACCTGGGCAACCGGCGCACCAATCGGTAATATTGTTTGCAGACGCACCAAACCATGCCATAATTGTAAATCATCCGCTAATTTTTGATACTTTGGATTCAGGTCTTTATCAATATCCAGCGGGCTGAACGCCGCACCAACCAATGGGTTAGAATACGAACTGGCCTGGCGCATTAAATCTTGCTGATTCAACCCCAGCGACACCAACGAACTTTGTATTTTTTTCAGATTCTTGCGTAATTTTTCCATATTTTCAGATGTCATCGCCGATACAGTATCAACAATTTGCGCATCGGCATCGGCAATCGCATACATAGATTCAACAATCTGCGCATTGCGTTTTTGCAATTCTTCATTTTGGGCGCGCATCAATTCATATTCTGCCGCCATTTCTGATGTTTTTACATATTCAGGCGAATAATTTTCATCTGCAAACATTTCGTTCAGACGCGTACGCAAAAAGTCCAATTCGCCCCATGTTTTCAAGCGGGATTTCATCAGTTCATCTTTCTGGGCATCTGTTAATTTTTTCGTATTTAATATCTTGTCATCAACAACATTCAGATTTTTAGTTAACTCATTATATTTTGCCAAATAAACCTGTAAATCAGTCATTTGACGTGCGTGCATGGTACGAATCGCTTCTAACTGCATGGTGCGCTTTTGCAGCAATGGGCGATGATATACAAATACATATGTTGACCATGTTGCCCAAATAATCAATCCAACCTTGCCACAGAATTTTGTGAAACGCCAAAAACTGCTCTGATTAAAAGTATAAACATTACCACGTGGCGTATCCATAACCGTGAATTCACGTGGTGGGAAAATACGCACAATAATGCGCCACACCGCGCGAAATGGCGATGTTATCAATGCCCACAAGGACGAAAAATATCTGGCAATAAAACCTATCATATCTGCCCCAGTCTAGCCAATATCTGATTAATAGTCAAGCCATCACGTAAAACCATTTCATTATTCATCTGTAATCCGTTATGTAAAATCGTTCCGCCGCGCGTACCAACGCGCCCACTTAACAACACGCGTTCTGCAACATTACGCGCACCAAATAATGGTAATATCGTGATATCACCACAAGACTTTTGCATTGCACTGATTACATCAGATAAAACAGCACTGTCCACAATTGTAAAAAATGTTCCACGTGGGCGCACGCGCGCCACACACCGATGAACCCATGTAACAATATCTGCATTATGATGTGCGCCACTGTGCCGCGCAGATGGTGTTCCACGAAAATACGGCGGATTTGATACAACAATATCAAATGTTCGTGATGTGCGCCATGTCATTATATCAGCATTTATTAATTCAATTTCACGGCTGTTCAGTTCGGCATTAACCGTACATTCTTTCAACATTTGGTCAGATATATCAATACCAGTTACAGATAATTTTGGATTGTGTTGTAACATACATAATGCGATACCGCCAGTACCGATACCAACATCCAAAACCGTGCTGCCTGTGGCACCCGCGGCAAATGCCGCCAACCATACAGCATCAGATGTTGGGTTATAAAAGCCATGGCGCATATTCACCAATCCACCCAACAAAGTAAAATTTCCTTGTTTTTTTGCCATACCTATATAATAATTCAACAAAACAAAAAGGCAAGTTTATGTTTGACGATACACTGGTTGTACAAAGCGCGGTCAGCGCATTTAATAATTCCGCATTGTTTGCACCCGCATTCCTGTGGAACGCAATATTGGCAATACCATTGTTTGCAATCGCGTATTTTTATGGCAATGTGTTCTTGGAAAAACTTGGCTGGAATACATCTAATTCCGCGAAACGTGATTCTATTGTTTTGGTGGCATTGATAATGATTTGGACAGTGTTGTTTGGTGGAAATTATGATACTTTACGCGACACGACATCTGTGTTACCAATGGTTACTGCATTTATATTATTTACATCCAGTTACTTTATTACATCGCATATGCGTGATGTTAAATTGCCTAAAATTACCGATAAAAAATGGGCGCGATTTGGGATTTTATTAACAGTACTGGCAATGATTGGGGTCTCAGACCTGCATACTTGGTGGGGGCCGATATTGCAAATTGGCGCAGTTTTGTTTGGATTATTACTGGGCAAACATTATAAATTCACACCATCGCCTATTGTTGGCGCATTGATTGTTATGATGATTGCAACAACCGCACTGTTGATGCAGCCAGAATATTTCAGATTCGGTCAACTGGGTAATTTGACTATTGTTCATCTGGGCTTTGTTATGTTGGTGGGTGCACTGTTTGCCGCAACCATATCTGCCAATATGATGAAACCGGCGGAAAAAATTCATCATAGTGCATATGTAAAATTAAAATGGTTGGCGCGTTTCATGTGCTTGTTAGGTTGTGTATTGTTTGTTATGACAGAATCGGTTCCTGTGTTCTTGGGAACAACGTTTTTGTTCTGGGGTATGTTTGCGATGTCTGTGTGGCATGCAAATAAAACGCCAGAAAATCTGGTTCAGAAATTATTCGCATTAACCGTTATTTCGTTCGGAATTGTTTCTGGAATTACCACGATTGCGGCACTGGGAATCATAATCTTGCAACGCATATCTGCAAAGCAAGTCTGGTCTGAATTAAAATTCTTGTTATAATTTGTTATATTTCTTTAATACCAATTTGGATGCACAGGGTGTATCATAACAACCATAATTTAAGCAAGTATGGGGATTTTTGTTATGAATATACATCCAACAGCAATTATTCATGATGGTGCAAAACTGGGGACAGATTGTAAAATTGGACCTTTTTGTATTGTTGGTCCAAATGTTGTCTTGGGCGATCGTGTTGAATTAATATCTAATGTTGTTATTGATGGAAAAACGACTATTGGTGATGATTCTATTGTTTACCCTTTTGCAGTACTGGGCGTAATGAGCCAAGACTTAAAATGGCAAGACGAAACTGCAATGACCGGGTTGCGCATTGGGAAACGTTGCAAAATTCGCGAATATGTAACAATTCATTCGGGCACACCTGCATCAGATGGGACGGTTATTGGCGATGACTGTCAAATTATGGTTAATGCCCATGTTGGTCATGATTGCAAAATTGGTAACAGTGTGGTTATGTCAAACCTGGTCCAGGTTGCTGGGCACGTAGAAATTGAAGACTTTGCAATATTATCTGGTGGCGTTATGGTATTACAATTTGCCAGAATTGGTCGTAATGCATTTATTGGCGGGATGTCTGGGGTTGGAAATGATATTTTGCCATATGCAATTTATGATGGCGCACGCGCAACATATCGTACAATTAATCGTGTTGGACTGATGCGTCATGGATTTACTAATGAAGATATGCATGCAATTCATTCTGTGTATTCTGCTGTATTCAAGGGGTCTGATGGCACAGTTACAGAACGATTGGCACGCATTCGCAAAGAAGTAAAAAATAATAAATACGCCATGGATGCAATTGATTTTATTGAAAATCGTTCTAAACGCGGAATTGGCACATCAAATAATGCGGAATAAAAAACACAAAATTTTTATAATTGCAGGCGAAGTTTCTGGCGATATGCTGGGGGGTGAAATAATCTCTAAAATGCCAGATATTGAATTTGTGGGCATTGGTGGCGAAAATATGATTAAACATGGATTAAAATCTATTTTCCCAATGTCTGATTTGGCAGTTATGGGCGCGATAGAGGTTTTGGCCCACGCGCGTACATTAACACGCCGAATAAACCAAACAATCAATGCAATTCTTACAGAACAGCCTGATTTAGTTCTAACTATTGATTCCCCAGGATTCGCCAAACGCGTTGTGGCGGGGGTAAAAACAACCGACACAGGCGCAAAATTAATAAAAAACGGTTTACGGTTTCATCACTTTGTTGCCCCCCAGGTTTGGGCATGGCGTCCCGGGCGCGCAAAAAAGTACGCAAAAACATTTGATAAACTGTATGCTTTTTTTGATTTTGAGATTCCTTATTTCACAAAATTCGGTTTAGATACAATCGCGGTTGGACATCCATTGGCTGATAAACTAATCGGCACAAAAACGAAAAAAGCAAATGGGGAAAAAATTATTGCCTTGATTCCAGGCAGCCGTATGTCCGAAGTCAAACGTTTAATGCCGATATTTCAACATACGGTTGAAACATTGTATGCACGCGGTTATAACAATTATAAATTTGTAATACCAACCGTTGAAACAACTGTGAATTATGTTACAGACGCGGTTAAAAATTGGAAAATTCGTCCTGAATTAGTATCGTCAGATTCACGATACGATTTATATTCTAAAACATATATTGCAATTGCCGCCAGTGGGACTGTATCTGTGGAATTGGCAATGTTGCATATTCCTGCGATAATTGTATATAAAATGAACCCAATTACGACATGGATTGTAAAACATTTGATAAATGTTAAATGGGCATCATTGGTGAACATATTATCAAATCGTGGTATCTATCCAGAATTTTTGGGGCCGCGCGCAACACATATGAATATATTTAATGCCTTGGTTGCATTAAACAAACAACAAAACCGCGCACGTATGATAACAGGATTAAAAAACGCTGATTCTTTGTGGCGCGCCGGGAATAATTCCGCGACAGAAACAATTATTGCCGACATTCGCAAAACGATTTCTAAATAATATTTTTTAACTATATTTACATTCCAACAGGAACATTTTTCATAACGCCATCATCAACATCAAAACACAGTCCAGTAAGCGTGCCGCAATTATATGTAGTGTCGCCATTGTTGTTTTGTCCTGTGCATTGACAACATGAAGTGCCATCTACACTTAATGCATAACCATACGGACATATTTGACCATTATTGGTAATATACGTTGTTTGCGTACACCAATCCGTACTGGAAAAATTGGTGCCCGAGAATCGTTTTATATATGTACCAATATTGTTTCCGGCTTGTTTAATATAACATTGTGCATCATCCGCATGTCCAATTTTTGTTACTGTTTCAACATTGTTTCCAGACTTACACAATCCAGACGTGGAACAAGTATATCCTGTGCTGCAATCAGCGTTTGTTTCACATGTAACTTGCTGTGTGTATGTAAATGACTTTACAGGTAATTCTGGCAAACAATTTGCAGATCGTCCAAATTTGCTGCGGCGACCACCATTTTCCCAACACGAACAAATCCCCCATGATTCTGTATCAACAGTGATAGAATAATTCCCGGGACATATAATTTCATCATTACTGATGTTATATATATCGGATATTTTTATGTTGCTGCCTGTGGCAATTGGTTTATTAATCGGCGAATTAACTGTTGTTACAATCGCACATAAATTGTTGCTGTGATATAAATTACGATATTCTTCTTTAATCTCAAACAAAAAGCGTTCAATAAAGCGTCCTTGCAGGTTTGTACACTGGGTCATCAGAGTATCTGTAATTTGATTATGCACTTCGGTTGCGACGCCCACAGGCAGTTTTCTGCGCACAGCAGGCGCAGAATCAGAAACAGTTTCAAAACCACCAAATGCGCGTTTAATTATATCTGGACTGTTACACGCATCAACTGCGGCAATTTGTTTCGCACATTCAGACACCAATGTTACACCATCATCCTCATACAAAGTAAACCATTTCATCGCATTACCAGGTGTAAATAACCCGCTGTATGGATGATAAAAATTTTCATAACTTTTGCCGCCAAATTTGTCAAAACATTGTTTTGCGACCGCGCGACATGCCGTCAAAGTATCTGTATCTTGACGATTGGTAATATAAGATTTTATGATATTTTCATCAAACATATTGTTACACGATTCTATGTAATCGCTGCATAATTTGGTGTTTAATGCAATTTTATTTGGTTGTAAAACTACACTGGCATCATCGGTTAATTGCGACATTGCATTTGTTATTGATGCATCACCACTGATATAGCATGCAGAAACAAAATCAAAACAACCTTGTTTAATTTCATCAACCTTGGCACGTTGGGCATAATATATAGATAATAACGCCTTGTCTAAATATTCCGACCATGCATCATCTGCGATTTCAACACATTTATCCAGTGCCGGTTCTGCAAATTTTTTTACCCTCGTTTCAAACCGTTGAACAAATTGGCGGTTTGCAACAACCTGCGATAATTTTTGTTCCGCAGCAGTAACCCCAGATGCAAATCTTAACAAATTCTGTAGTTCATAAAAATTAGCAACGCCTACGATTGGTTTTCCGGTTGCAATGTCTATAAATTCACCATTATCCAGGCATTTGTGATAATCAGATCCACATACTTGTTCACTTAATATCGCGTTTTCTATATTATTTACACATGTTGTTAAATCGTCTGAATTATGCTTTTGTCTGTTTTCTACGCGCGCCAAATCCAGCATTGCACTGCCCTCGCGCACAGCCGCCTTTAACTGTTTTTGTTTGTTTTCAATCGCTGCCTGGACAGTGTTGCAATCTGCCTCTATTGCCATCAGGTATGCGTTAACCGCACGTTGCAGTGATGCATTATTACAATCTGCGCGCACCGCCGAACGACATTGTGGATAAACCGCACTGTATAAATCTTGCCCATTATATGTCGCGATAACCTGACCCGTATCTGCAATTCCGAACGCATTAACCGTATCAAAAGATATATTTACACTGTTCAGATCTGAATATTGACCACTGACCGTTGCATCGCCGCCACGAATAGAATTCATTATCGCCTGCAATATTGCACGCGCAGACGATTTATCTTTGGTTAATGCATTTTCCCCCTCTGACGCGGTAACGATTGCGGTTGCTTGACCTGCGGTCATTCCCACGACATCTAAATTAGTATTAAAAGAATCTAGTTTATCACTGGCAGACTGCAAAGTGTCCAACAAGGCAGACAATTCACCAACCCTGTTATTACACGAACAGCGTCTGAAATTGTCGTTTTTTAACTGGCAAAATTGGTCCATACATGTAAAATATGCCGCCTTGCAACGTTCGTATTCTGCACCTGTACGTGTTTCTGTTTCAACAGTATCACTGCCATATGTTACGGCACGCGCAATCGTCTGACGCGATTGCACATTTCCAGTATCCCGATTTGTTACATTTCTTGTTGGTGTACGTGTTGTTACCGTTTGGTTTGTGTTGCGCGATGTTGATTGTTGTGTGGTACTGCGTGCGTTGATTGAATTGTTGGGTCGGGATACGCGTTTTTCTGTAACCGCAGGACGCGCTGTATGTGTTGCGCCACTGCGAACACCGGCATCTGCGACACCGCAGAACGCCGCGAAAAACACAGCAAAAAACAGAATTTTCTTCATCTCTGATAAAATGTTAGCAAAATTACAAAAATCAGGGCAAGTAAAATATTAAAAAATTTGTTGCAAAATAATCATACTTAGGTTATTATCTGTTGCGTTTCGCGGGCATATGGCGGAATTGGTAGACGCGCTAGTTTCAGGTACTAGTGGTAGCAAT
>CAMOFE010000001.1 GCA_946613195.1 uncultured Alphaproteobacteria bacterium | reverse complement strand
TTGCAAATCTGTTTACAACACCAGATGTATTCGCAGATATACCATCGTCTTTATCTGGCTGTTGTGTCTGGGTAAATGTAGCATTCAATACACCGTTACTTAATGACAAGTTACTGCCCAGTGTAACATATTTACTCTCTACATATCCTTTATCATTATTATTGGCATCACGTGCACCCGCGACCTTGGTCAACAATTGAACATTTGCCGTGGTTGCAGTTGTATCTTGATCTGGCGTATGCCAATCGTTATCAAAGTCCACAAAGTATTTATTAACCCAGTCGCCAGATGCCAAACCACCCGGAGATGCATATACACCTGTTACCGCGAAGATTGCAGTTAATGAAATCGTCAAAATGCCCTTGTATTTCATAATAATCCCCTATATAAAATTAACTGTTCCCGTCTGCATATGTGTTGCCAGATGGCGCGGTTGGAACCGATGGCAAGGTTGATGTCGGATTTACATTAATCGCAGACGCATCAAATTCTGTTAACACAGTACTTGCCAAGTTTTGATTGTTGGTATCACCCAGCACGAACATACATTTATTTGCCATATTTACCCAACCATCCGGGCACCGCAATTCTTGGTTACCATCCCCAGCGGCTTGCAATTGATTATTGGCATTCTTGGTAATTGTTGTACCGTCTATCTTGACATCTATTGTACCTGTTAATGATGCAGCCGTGGGCTGTACAAATGTTAATGGTGCATTTGTTGCCGCCACATATCTGGTATTTACATCAACCAGATGATACGCAGTACTGCCGTCATATACAAAATCCAGAACACCGCCTATCCAATATTTATTATCGCCGCTTGTTATTGCCGCCCCACGGTAATATATCGGCTTGGCACCTGTGCCATTGATATTCAATTGCGGATTACTGGCGGTGTTTATGCTGTTAAATTTAACTGTAACGCGCGCACCCGATTCCAGATTGAATGTACCGGCGGTGATTGACGCCACCTTGGTTGCAGTACCCGCCGCGGTTGACGATACCGCATAGCGATTTGTAACCCCCGATGCAGCGGTTACACCGTCGTCTTTATCAGTAACACTGACTGTATGCGTACGCGTACCAGATGCCGTAATATGACCATGATTATCATATGTTACATATGGAATGGTTACAGATGCACCACTGGTATTAGACGTAGAACCCGCTGTTCCCGCAGTAATGGAATTGGCGTGTGTTAGTTTGTTACTGGAAACTGTCAAATCGGTATCATACAGAACATTAACTTCTTTCTGACCATCCGCATTGGTGTCTGTAACAGATGTGGCGATACCGCCCTCTATATCCGTTGTATTACCATCACCGACGGCATATAATTGACCGCTGCCGTTCACTTTGATTGTACTGTTATCATATTTAACAGCAACACCATTGCTGGATACATCAATTGCGGTTGACGGTTTAACAACCAATTTATTACTGCTGACCTGCAATCCATTACCAGAATTAACACCGACACCTGCATTTTCTACAACAATTGCTTTGGCGGCATTTGGTTTAACTTTTAACAACGCGCTGTTACCGGTGCCACTGAAATCCAAACCACCAGTATATGTTGTTGTTGAACCAGATACAGTTTTTGGGACATCAACCCTGACATTACGACTGGCGTCTATTTCAATACCTTCGGCACCAGTATGGGTGTAATCTGTTTGTGTCGGGATTACCGCATATAATTGATTATTGCTATTCTTTTTAATTGTTGTACCATCGTATTTAACATCAATTGTACCTTGGGTACTGCCACTGGCAGGCTGAGTAACAACTATTGGGCTGTTTGCAACATGTGTATAAGTTGTATTACCATCCTGTGTATTCGTATCATTTTCATGATAACCCAATAAATTCCAACGTGTGCCGTCATATACAAAGTCAACAACGCCCTTGATTAACTTTTTTGCATTATCATTTGTCAGTTGTGCGCCATTGTAATATATTGCCTTGGCACCAGTACCGTTAATATTCAGTGTTGGCACCGTTGAACCAGTATGTGCATAGGTAAATTGTACCGTTACGCGCGCGCCTTTTTCCAATGTAAACGTACCGGCGGTGATATTTGCCGTCTTGGCTGTGGTTGCCGCCGCAGTTGAAGATGTTGCAAATCTGTTTACAACACCAGATGTATTCGCAGATATACCATCGTCTTTATCGGCAAAACTAACATCAGCATACAATCTGTCATTTGTTGAATCATACTTAATTGTTGTTCCATCAATCTGAACATCCAAATTACCATTGGCATCTGTTTTCAAGGCCTTACCTGCCGTAACAGATTTTCTTTCAACATAGCCTTGACCCTCTTTGGCGTGTCCAGTTGGATAACGTTTGGCTGTAACAGCCTCAACCAATGTGGGTTTACCTGATGCAGTACCAGTCGCAGGCGTTGGAAAATCATTATCAAAATCAACAAAATATTTATTAACCCAGTTACCAGATGCTAAACCACCCGCCGCAGCATATGCGGATGTGCTAATAACTGTGGTTATAGCCAATATTGATGATAACTTGTATATGTGTTTCATATCGTGCCCTGTGTGTGTTATTTTTTTCTTATTACCTTGTTGATACAATCCTTAGGTTATTAATGTTGTCATTATTTGTTTATGATTTGATTAAATCATAACCCCTTTTTTTCTGTGCTGATGCACAGACTATCTTTTTGTCATTCGCGTATCTGATGTGCCGGGTTTTACCCCAAACACATCAGATTACTATGCGATTAATTCAACGTTGCCGCCGCTGTTACTAATGGGTTGGCTACTGTTGGTTGCGTCGCTGCCGCGCCACTTAAACCAGTACTATCTGGGCTCGCAATATTTTCCCATTGATAAATTTCACCATTATAAGTCAACACGCAACGCGCACCTTCACCTTGACAAGATGCCGGCATATTAATGTGTGCCAAATTACCCAAAGATGCAGCAATATTAGCATCATTTGCGGACAGTGTTGTGTTTGTACCATTAACCGCCACTTTTGTTGCATAATTGTTTGAAACATTTGTTTCCAAAGCATCTACATCTGCTTGTGCTGCATCAGCTGCGTCTTGTGCTGCATCAGCTGCGTCTTGTGCGGCTTGTGCTGCGGCTTGTGCTGTTGATGCATCACCTGTTGCACCTTGAACAGCTGTCCAAACTTGCGCTGATGTTGCCAACCCTGTTCCATTTTCTGCAATACTTTCAGCTACGTCTTCATCAGCAGCTGTCCCCAATGCATTTAATCGTGTTGTATGACTTGCTACAGTAGTTGCCAAGCCAGCACCTGTTTCTGCATTAGAACGGATTGTCGCTAAATCAGCGATTGCATCTTGTTTGTCATTCCAAGTTGATTTTTCTGTATCTGTTACAAAACGATGGGTTGCGTCTTCTGTAACTGCTGTTGCTGGAACATTGCTACGAGTTGCACTAACAGTATTACCATCTTTCACGATACCTGTTACAACCGCACCTTCTGTTTGACTAACATTATTCAACGCATTTACTGCTGTGGTATTAACTGCCTCAATTGCCGCTCTAATCGTAGAACCGACAGGTGCCTGTGTTGTATTGCCTGCTACAACTTCACCACCAATTTTGCTATCAACATACCCTGTGGATGCGATATCTGCGTGGGCGACAAATGCGACCAAGCCTAATACAGATGCAAATATACCTGCTGTTAATTTTTTCATGTTACCCTTCCTTTTTGTTTGTTGTTTCGGATTTTTGATTTCCGATTTGTTTTTGTTGTTTGTTTTGTTGTTATCTCGCCACTGCGTTAGCATAAGCGAATTGTTGTTTGTTGTTATTCCCGCAAAACCACAATCCATTTACAATTGTCACTGCGCGGGGATGACGATAAATTTTTGTTGCACAAAAATTTATCGCGTCTTTACTCTCTGCTCTTTATTTCTTTTCCCCTCTCTTTTCCTAAATCCATCCAAATGAATAAACGTATGGCGTTTGTTTATTTGGACTTTTTTGTCATTGCGAGTGCAACGAAACAATCCTGTCTTATTTGCTGCGCGCGTTGCGCGCGACTTTTTTTACCTGGTTCCCACGGTCAAGCCGTGGGATGACAGTAGAGATTGAACGCATTGCTCTTTGCTCTCTGCTCTTTCCTTTTTATCCCCCTGTTGTCGGTGCGGTTGGTGTTGCAACCTTTGCAGTGTTTGTATTTTCTTCGTTCGCCGGACCCGATACCGCAATCCATTCTAATTCGCCTGCACTATTTATACTTAACACGCATAAATTAGAACCTGTTACGCACACTGGATTCGCATGTGGCAAGATGTACGACCGAACCTCGTTCACGGCACCCGTTAATGTTTGTGCGGTTGTTTCCAGTTCTTCATCTGGGCCCGCAACCAAATCACCCAACGCATCAATCGCATCGTTCGCCGCAGATACTTGATCAGCCAAACCTGTGCCATTGCCGTCATCTAATGTTTGTTTTAATGCGTTAACCTCGTTCTGTAATGTTGTTGCGTTGGCATTTAATTGTTCAACCGTTGTCTTGTCTGCCTTGGTATCCAGTTTCGCATCAACCTGGGCAGAAGTGTAGTAATATGCCAATGCCTCGCTAATTTTGCCACCAATGGTCGCATCCATATCTGAAGGACCAATTATCTCGTCCGATGTTGCCAAGACATTCCATGTTGTTTCGCCCGCAAAACGCCACAATAATTCGTTTTCTTCATTCGTGCCAATTTCCACAGGTTTGTTCGTCCCCAGACCAACAAAACTTTCGGTTAAATCATTCTTTAATGCGTTAACATCAACCGATACCGTGCCGTCTGTATCAATAGATACATAATCGCCCGCGTTGTTTTCTTGGGTTAATTTATCTTGTTTCGCATCCAGTTGTTGCTGAAATGAATCTGCTTCGCGTTTTAATGAATCAACATCGTTCTGAATCGCCGCCGCGGTTTCGGCATCTGCATATTGACCACCGTTCGTACCAGATGATGCAGTCCCACTGACAATCGGGGCAACCCCAACATATTTACCAATAGACAGTCGCGGTGTTGTCGCAACACGACCCGTCGTACGCGTTGATGGTGTGCGTATGCTGGCCGTGGTTGTGCGTGTCGTCGCCGGCGTTACACGTACAGAACCACCACGGGTAAAACCAGACGATGCATTACCAGATGCCGCCGTTGATACGCCACCCGATGTCGTCGGTGCAACCGGTGCCGCCGCCGTCCCAGATGCCGCACCTGTCGTTACCGCACCACCCAGATTACGAACCGATGGCGCACCATATGCAACAGTCGCACATAACGCACAGATAATTGTAAATGCAGATGTCTTATACGTGTTTTTCATAACTTCTCTCTACCCCATATATGATATCATAAATCGAATCGCCCACCAAGAACTTTTTTGGTTAAAATTCATATCTGATTCCAACAGATATTGAATTGTCCAGAATAAAGCCTGTTTTGACCGATAACTCAAACGGTGTTGGTGTTCCACCGTTATCGCCCATCATTTCACGCGAATGTTTTACACCGCTGATGCCTGCCAGACGATAACGCAAATCCAGCGTGAAATTGTCATCCAGTTTTTGTGCAAAACCAACCGACAGACCACCAATCACACCAAATGAACGCTTTGCCCGTTCGCCATTATCAATAAACGCACCGTCCAATTCCATATTCGGCATCGCCGCACCAATACCGGCACCCAAATACAGACCATTATCAAAATCATAATAGCCGTTCGCCATTAAATATGGGATGGACAATCCAAACTCAAAACCATCGTCTTTGTCGGTGAATTTGCCGATATAGCCAACTTCGGCATCAATGCGCCAGAAATAATCAATGCGACGACCAACAGATAAATTTCCACCAAAAAATGATTCCATGGAATATGAATCACTGGCAGAATCAGAATCTTCTATCGCCCAAGACGGTGCACTGTATTTATTCTTCCAATTCAAGAACGACAATTCCGCACGTGCAGTCGCATACCAACCGTTCTTTTCTTTGTCACGATAATCATATGTTACGTTGTACCCCTGGTCAGAATCTTTTTTTATATAACTGGGGCCGGCAAACGCAGGCGCAACAACAACCATCAATGCAAAAATGGATATAAACGATTTTTTCATTCTTTTCCCCTTTATATGAAAAATTTCGCAAAATTAATATGACATATATTATATCACATTTTTGACCCTTTTCCAAACGCAATTACGATTTTGTTGACACACATTTATAAAATTTGCTAAATTTCGTGCAGAGAGGTATCAAATTATGAAAAAAATTGGAATTATATGCGTTTTGGGAATGTTATCGGCATGCGCAAACACCCCCAGTAATATTGATGAAAACCGTGCGTACTTTGCATTTGATTCTGCAGAAATTTCAGATGATGCGCGCGATGAATTGGCGGCACAGTCCAGATATATGAAACATAATCCTGATAAAAATATCGTAATAGAAGGACACTGTGATGAACGCGGTTCAACCGAATATAACTTGGCATTGGGCGCACTGCGCGCAGGTAATGCAAAACACGAACTGATGAAAAACGGTATTGAATCTGAACGCGTGAAAACAATTTCATATGGCAAAGAAAAACCACAGTTTGTTGGCACTGGGGAAAAAGTCTGGAAAAAAAATAGAAACGCCACAACACGCGTTAAATAAAAATTCGCCCCATCGGGGCGATATTTTTTATGGCGTTAAATTTTTTTTTGTACTATTGTTAAAACACTATGGAAGAAAAGACCGCTATATCATTCGCAAATGTCGCCGCCGCATATGATAATGGGGACGATGTGTTAACTGATGTTTCTTTTAATATCAGTGGCGGCGCGTTCTATTTCCTGACCGGTGCATCGGGCGCGGGAAAAACAACACTGTTGCGGTTAATATACCAATTACACAAACCTAAAGATGGGCAAATTAAAATATTTGGTAAAAATACTGGCGATATGTCCCGCGATGATATCGCAAAAATGCGACATAAAATGGCTATCGTTTTCCAAGAATATTCGTTGCTGTCGCATATGTCCGTGTTTGATAATATCGCATTGCCGTTGCGCGTGCGCGGTATGCCAGATGATAAAATTAAAAAGTTGGTAATGCGTGTCTTGGAATGGGTGGGATTGGGTAAATATGCCGATGCAAATCCAAAATCACTGTCGGGCGGGCAACAACAACGCGTGTCGGTCGCGCGCGCAATTATTGTGCAACCAACACTGTTATTGGCGGACGAACCAACTGGAAACCTGGACGATGAAAACGCCACACGGTTGATGGAACTGTTTATACAAATGAATAAAATGTTCGGAACAACAATTATCCTGGCAACACACAGTAAAAAGTTAATTGATACTTATAAATTTCCTGTGATTCATGTGGAAAATCATCGGGTGAATTTTCGTGGCGGGCAAAAATCTGGGACAAATTCAACAAATGCCGATTCGGATGCTAAAAAAATCTGGAAAGGACCAAAACCACAAAACTATTTTTCAGAATTGTCTAAACAATTTGATGAAATAGAAAAAGCGTAAAAATAAAAATGAAAAAACCAACTGTATTTTCTTTGGCACGCGAACAATCTGTCTTTATGACGGTAATTATGGGTTTGATGACATTCTTGGGCGTCATGGCACTGGGGATTGCAATCGCAATCGGTGGCGCGGTTGTACGCTGGAACAGCCAATGGACACAAATGGCAACAATACAGGTTACTAAAAATGCCAATGCGTTAAATGTAGAAAAAGTATTAACAGAAAATAAAACACAAATTGAATCGTTACGCGAAATCCCCGTGGCAGAGATGGAAAAACTGATGAAACCGTGGATGTCTGATAATGGGGGCGTGTTGCAAAACTATCTGCCCCGAATGTGGGAGGTTAAATTTGCATCGCCCAGCGCAATGCGAAAAGTCGCAGATAAAATCGCGCCATATGGACGATTCTTGACACACGCAGATGCGGTCAAAACATCCATAAATGCGGGTTGGCTAATGATTTTTATCGCAGGAATTATCTTGGCAATGGCAATCGGTGCGATAACAATGTGCGTTTCTTATATTGCGCGAAATACCGCAAAACTGCATCGGCGCGAACTGGAAATACTGAACCAGGTCGGCGCAACCGATTCGTTTATTGCGCGACAAATGCAGTTTATTGTCGGCAAAATCTGCGTATTTGCCGCGATTGTTGGTTTTGTGCTGGCGGCAATTGTCTTGATGCTGGTGGTTGCGGCGGCGCGGTCTGCACGTGTCGGACTGATGGCAATGATGGGAATTTCTGGCGGGGGATGGTTAATGCTGGGGATTGCAACAATAATTATGGTTATATTTGCAATTTGGATGACAAAACGAACAACATTGAAAATTCTGAAAAATAACTGATGAAATTTTTAACACCTTCTTTTATTTTATTATTGGGATTTGTTCTGGGCGGAATTATTTTCAAGTCCATCGCACCGATTCGCTGTGGCACAATTATGCCCGGCGACAGTATGTTCGTATTAACAGGCGATGTTCGCAGAATCCCATTTGGAATTCGTATCGCCCAAGAAAATCCAGATGCAAAATTGTATATAATCGGGGTCAGCAATCGCATCACGCCCGAGATTGCAAAACAAGCAACCATTGAATCCAAATCTAAATCAACATATCAAAATGCACTGGCGATAAAGAAAATCGCAAAAGACACAAATCCAAAACGAATCGTTTTAATAACGACCGAAGATCATATGAATCGCGCAATGTACTTGGTACGCGGTGAATTACCAGAATATGATATTGTGGCATGTCCAGTAAATCTGCACGGAATGCGTGCTGCAAAAAGACTTGAACGATGGACGATTGAGTATATAAAATATATCGTTACCATGATAGGAATAAAAGAAGGTTAATAAGAAATGTTGCGAACTATTTTATTTAAGTTTTTAATGTATGTGTATTTTTTGTTATGGTCGCCGGTTTTACTGGTTGGTCTGGTATCAAAAAAATTAAATCGCGCAATAATCAGCGCCGAAGTTACAGGATTGTTAATCTTGGTGCGAATTGTTATGGGAATTAAATACCGGGTTAATTATCCCCAATGCGAAGAAAGTGGTATTCCATTAAAACCAAACAATAATGCACGCAACGATGGCAAGGCTATTATTGCGGCAAAACATATGTCTATTCTGGAAATTGCAATTTTATACCGCACAATTCCAAAATCGTTTTTTATTGTGAAACGCGAATTGATGTGGATACCAATTTATGGATGGGCGTTTTGGCGACTGGGACTGGTGCCGGTAAATCGCACACGCGGTAAAACAAATATGAAAAAATTGGCTGATACCGTCGCAAATAAAATATTGGCGGGGGGTGTCCTGGTAATATTTCCCGAAGGCACACGCGTAAAGCCCGGTGCACGCCCTGCCCTGCGTCGTGGGTTATTATTCTTGGCACATGAATTAAAACTGCCTATTTTACCTGTGGGAACCGATTCGGGATTATATTGGCCGAAACGCGGAAAAATGCGCAGTGGCACAGCAAATATTTATTTTGAGGAATTATTGCCCTGTACTGCATCACTGGATGAAATCGCAGAATCAATTAATCAACACAGCGCATAAAAAATCGGCGATTGCCGATTTTTTATCTGATATTGTTATTATGTAATGATTGATACTGTCTGCGTAATAAATTTACTATACGTGATACAGCAAATGCCCTATCAAAACAAATAACTTTTTCACCACTGTCAATTACATCAACCACAGGAACATAATTGACATCATGTAAATCTAAAACCAAACCAGACGGTTTTAATGTATAGCGTCCTTTATCTGTAAACAAAACATTATCCGAATCAATTGCTTTACTGGTTACAATTTTTTTTCTGACAAAATCTACTTGTTCTTCTTCTAATTTGTAAAACATTTACTAATCCTTTTATATTATACAAACGGCAATATTGTATTTATAAAAATATGATTTGCAACAATTATTTTTGGGAATTTTCACACCAACCAACACGCCGCCCACCATTATACGGTCGCCCAAACCCAGATTTAATCATAACAGCACCCACATCGCGTCCCGCACCATCCAGAACATTTGCATCAATTCGCCCTAAATATTTATCATCTTTGATATTTGTTAATTCAACATCCGTCCCCACCGGAATCAGTTTTGATAAATGTTCCTTGGCCAGGTATGCCCGTCTTATTTCCGATTCGCATTCCCCATGAATTTCAGGTGTATCAACATTGCGAATACGCACACGCACAGATATTTTAATACCATCTTCTAATTTTACATATGCCGCAAAAGTATCACCATCTATAATATAACTAACCGTGGCGGGTGTGGCATTTGCCACACCAACACCGCATATTAACATTATAAAAAATGATATAATCCTAAACACCAACCACCAACAACTAACAACTAACTATGGCAAGCGTGGCGACCATGTTGGTTCCGTTCCATTTATATCATCAGGCAATTCAATATCGTACAGATTTTGCCCAGTTATATCAACACTGCGAATATGACTGATGCGTTCTATATCGTCCAGCGCACGTTCTGTTTCATAATAAACCAAGCGGCGTGAACCTGGTGCCCAGGATGGTGCCTCCATAAACCAGCCACCTGCTAATATTTTCTCGTTCCGACCATTTGGGGACATTATGCCAATATAAAAAGTATCATCTGCAATTTTTGTAAACGCGATAAATTGCCCATCTGGCGACCATGCCGGTGTCGCATAGCGACCATCACCATATGTGATACGTTCTTCATCCAGACTCTGTAAATCCAGCACATGAATCTGTTGACGTCCCGAACGGTCAGAATTAAACGCCATTTTTTTACCATCTGGGGAATAAGACGGACTGGTATTAATAGAATTACCAAATGTTAACTGGCGTAATGCTTTGGATTCAATATCGTATTCATATATATGTGTAATACCGTCTTTGACCAAAGATAACGCGATGCGCCGACCATCAGGTGAAAATCGTGGTGCAAAATTCATTCCACCGAATTGTCCCAGCCTGCGCTGTTCCCCGGTATTTAAGTCCAACGACCAAACCATCGGGTCATTATTATAATAAGACAAGAATACAATAGTTTGCATATTTGGCGAAAAATGTGGCGACATTACAAAAGTATTTTTATCAGACAAATAACGCATTCCAAATCCGTCTTGGTCCATAATCGCCATACGTTTTGTACGGTTGCCAACCGGACCTGATTCGGCGATAAAGACAATTTGTGTATCAAAATAGCCTGTTTCCCCAGTCAATCGTTCATATATTGCATCCGCCATAATATGTCCCAGACGGCGAACTGACTTTTTTGATGCAACCAATGATTGCGCCTCTATCTGTTCAGAACCATTAACATCCCAAACATAGAATTCCAGTTTATATTTACCTTTTTCTACCGTCATTTTACCCTGGACCAGGACTTGCGTTTTTATTGCCGCCCACGACTTGAATTTTGGCATATCGTTCATTTTAACATATTCTGGGAACGCGTCATGCGACACAATCCGAAACAAGCCTGTGGATTTCAGGTCATTTTCAACCACTGCGCGTACAGTTGCGGCATCTTTGCTGGATACACCATCGGCGGTTTCTATTTTTTGCACCGCGATTGAAATCGGATCTGCGCCACCCGCAACAATATCAACGCGTAATTCGGCGCGTGCCGGCAATATAAACAATAACGCAGCAAACGCGTACAATATTTTTTTCAACATATCCCTTTCCTTTTTATTAATACGATGAACAAATTTTATACATACACAAAACAAAAATCAAGCCAAGGGGAAATAAAGAATAATGAAAAGTGAAAACACAGGACAAAACCCCGCACGGCTTGCACAACCCCAACACACCTGCCATCACAACCGTGATTACAACAGTAATTACAGTTGTAAACATATTTGTATTGACAATCGTATATACGATGATATAGTCAATTGTAATCACGCTGGTATTGTCCAGTGTATAGGAGATTGCCCATGCCAAATGTTATGCAACAATTGTTTATAATGAATATTGAAACGCTGCTGCGGGAATATGCGGCGTATCGTACATTTAATAAATCAGACTGTGTTATAAATATGCGTATTCCGCGCCCCATTTTAGACAAGATAAAAGAACTGGCGGAACAGCAACATGTCCCCTATCAATCATTGATATCATCAGTTCTATTTTCCCTGGCAAATATAGAAGACAAATAAAAATCGCCCCAATGGGGCGATTTTTATACTTGGGTCTATTTACCCCAATTTAATATTTCATCTTTACATCCAAGCAAATCACCACCAGCCTGAGATAAAAAGAAACTTAATACTATACCAATGGTAAATAACAGAATAAAACCAACCAACATACCCGTACCCTTTTTGCGTAAATCATCCATATCTACCTTGGCATCTTTTATAAAGCCCCATGCCCAACCAGCGATAATAAACGCAGCACCAACAAATGCAAGCGTACGCAAAATCTTAAAAACACCCGACATTTCTTTAATTAAATCACATAACGGATCTGCAAATGCAGGCACAGATGTCATTATCGCCAAAATCGCGAAACTTAATTTTGTTTGTATTTTTTTCAATTTTCTCATAATAAATCCCCTTTTGTTTTATAATATTTTATCACATTTTTTAAGGGAATACAAACTAATTATAGTGAATAGTGTTTGTGCGCCGACATTTTGTTGGTGCAACATTAATTGATGCGCCCACATGATTCATCGTGTGGGCATTCGTCCATTATTCACTTTTAACTTTTCACTATTCACTTAAAAAAAAACGCCCCGTGGGGCGTTTTTTTTAATACATCACATATGTACGACGAACAATCGGCTGTGGTTGACCACATGTGTTGCAACCGCATGTTGGCATAACAGGTGCCGATGGCGCAACATATGCCGGCGCAATTACAGAACGTGTGATTGCTGGCTTGTCCAATTTTTCTGTATCGCGATTAAACAAGTCTGCACAACGTGTGTTGCGATAAACAATCTTTTTATCTTGATTCATTGAATTTACATTGTCAGAAAAACGACGACCTGCTTCGTCTGCATAATAAATACAATCATCGCCATCCTGGGTATAGCGAACGCCGCCTTTGTAATAATCGTAATATGTGCAACCTGCCAATGTGGCAACCGCAAACAAACAAGCAATTAAATTCTTCATATGTTTTTCCTTTTGTATGGTTGGTCTCTTGCATCTCCCCCGATTCGTAGATAATTGTTGCACAAATCAGCCTGTTGTCAAGGACTAACTAACCACTTACACAGCCCCTTGCACTGTGATATAATAAACAAAAACAAAGGAACACAAATGAGAAAATATTCCAAATTCGGTCTGGTTAACACCCGTGATATGTTCAGTGATGCAATTACGCGCAATTATGCAGTACCGGCATTTAATTTTTATAATATGGAAACACTGACCGCGATTATGGCGGCGGCACGCAAAACACACAGTCCTGTTATATTGGCGGTATCAGAAAGTGCGCTAAAATATATGGGGGACGATATGCTGATGTCAATGATTGGCGGATTAAAATTATCAGATTCAGAATGTGTGGCACTGCACCTGGATCATGGTCATTCGTATGATTTATGCCAGCACGCGATAGACTTGGGCTTTTCATCTGTTATGATTGATGCATCTGCAATGCCATATGATGAAAATACAAAACTGTCGCGACGCGTTGCCGAATACGCACATAAATACGATGTTTGTGTAGAGGCAGAACTGGGCACACTGTCTGGCATAGAAGACGAAAACACAAAATCAGAATATTCACAATACACAAACCCAGACGATGTTGTGAAATTTGTAAAAGACACAAATGTTGATTCATTGGCAATCGCCATCGGCACCAGTCATGGCGCATATAAGCGAAAATCCGATGATGAATCGTTACGATTTGATATCTTGGAAAAAATAGCAAAAAAATTACCAAAATTTCCACTGGTGCTGCATGGTGCATCATCTGTGCCAGCACACTTGGTTAAATCAATAAATGCGCACGGTGGGAAACTGGGTGATGCCCGCGGAATTGACACCGCACAACTAAGGCGCGCCACACAAATGAACATCTGCAAAATAAATGTGGACAGTGATTCACGTCTGGCGTTCACCGCGGGTGTGCGTGAATTTTTGACCGCACACCCTGAAAACTTTAATCCGCGCGATTGGATGGGGTTGGCGATGCAAAACATAACCGAAAACTGCATGGACGAGATAAAAAATATTATGGCCAGCAATGATAAGGTTGTTGGTTGTTAATTGTTGGTAAAAAAAATCCGCAAATTGCGGATTTTTGTAAATGAATTAGAATGGTGCAGATGCGCCGTTATAATTTATTTGGCGCGTTCTACATATTCCAGTGTTTCTGTATTTACCACAATGCGTTCGCCTTGTTCAATAAATACAGGCACCTGAACCCGAACACCGTTGTCCAATATCGCCGGTTTGCCACCACTGCTGGTTGCGGTTTGACCCTTTAATGCAGGTTCTGTTTCTTCCACAGTTGCGATAACTGTTTTTGGCAATGTAATTGATACAGGATTGCCTTCTACCATATTTGCCTTTACATTCATTTCTGGTGCCAAGAATTTCATTTGTTCACCCAAAGAATCATTTGGCATCGTAAATTGTTCATAATCAGACAAATTCATAAAATACGCATCTGTGCCGTCTGAATACAGATATTGACATTCAACATCTTCTACCATTAACTTTTCAACCTTGTCTTCGGCGCGCCAACGATCGCCACCTTTGTTACCAGAATCAATATCGCGCAGGTCTGCCTGGACGAATGCGCCGCCCTTGCCTGGTTTAACCTTGGTAATAGATGTGACAGAATAACGTTTACCATTGTGGGAAATAACCCAACCAACACGCATATCATTTGCAATGTATGATGCCATTTTAATACCTCTTTTATTGAAAATACCGGACAGATTATAAATATCTTGTTATATTTTCGCAAGTTTTTTTTATTGTATTTCATAACACACCTGTTATATAATGTATTTGCAGCGACAGTTGTCGTTGTTGGACCACACAGTCCATCTTGTAGACGCAAAGGATTGCGTTAAATCCTCCAACCACTTGGTTGGAGTGCGCCGAGTATATTGAATAAGGCGCGCAATTTTCTATAAGATTGCTGTGTGACTCCAACCATCTGAATTTATTCCGATGGTTTTTTGTTTGTTAAAACAGTCGGGGGTTAATGATGTCTAACAAAAATGAAACATATGATTTATTTCGCCACCGCCACGCAATCGGACGCGAAATAGAACTAATTCGCCAAGAATTGAATATTCCGGTATATATTATGTGCAACACGTTGGGCATAGATGAACCTGATTATTATAAATTAATTAATGGAAAAATTACACCAACGGTGTTTCAATTAATTTGCTTTATTGACTTTACACATCGTCCATTAAAAGCGTTGATTCACTAAAAAAAACGCGCCAATGGCGCGTTTTTTTACATCCGCATTGGCATTAATACAAACAATGCATCTGTATTTTTATCTGTAGAATTTATCTTGGTTGGCGATAACGGGTCTTGCATTTCCATCTGGAATTTTTCCCCTTCTACTTGACCGGCAACATCCAACAAGAATTTTACATTAAATACAACTGTAAACGAACTGTCGCCATTGTATTCAACATCTAGTTCCTGGGTTGCAGTACCAGCATCTGGACTGGATGCGTTTACAACCAATTTATTCATTGTAAATGTCAACTGAACAGATTTTGTCTTGTCTTGGGACGCAACAGACACCAAGTCCACTGCGTTTATAAACTGTTTCCTGTCCAGAATCGCAATTTTGTCGTTCCCTTTTGGTATAACAACGCGATAATTTGGATATTGCGCATCAACCAGTTTACTGGTCAATGTGGCGGCACCAACCGTAAAGCGCGCCTTGGTATCAGATAATTCAACCGTTACATCATCAACATTTGCATCTTCTAATAATTTAGACAATTCACCAATCACGCGACGTGGTAAAATAACCGATGGCATTTCTGTTGCGCCATCTGGGGCGGTCATTGCACACAACGCCAAACGCTGGGCATCGGTGGCAACCGCAGTTAATTTTTTATCTTTGCCCTCGTCTGCAATATGGAAATAAATCCCCCCCAGATGATAACGCACATCATCTGTTGGAATTGCAAATTTTGTCTGGTTAATCAAATGCGCCAAATCCCCAGTCGTCATCTGGAATTTAGTGGTCAGATTACTGCCCGCCATGGCTGGGAAATTTTCCGCCGGCAATGTTGGCAAATGGAATACTGCACGTGCCGCCGACACAACCAGTTGATCCCCCGATTGCTTGAAACTAATTTCTGCATCATCTGGCAACTTACGCACAATGTCATATAACATCTGAACCGGCACAGTCGTCTTGCCCCCCAGTGTGATATCAGCCGCCACATGTTCAACCAATTCCAAGTCAACATTTGTTGCAGATAATATCAATGTATCCGACACTTCTAACTTTACATTCATTAGAATCGGCAAAGTTGCACGTTTTTCAACGATTGATTGCATGTGCCCCAGCGCACGAATCAGTACCTGACGATAAACTGAAAATTCCATAATGTTTGCTCCTGTTTAATTTAATTATGCGCCTACATTCTGTTTTTCGCTATACCGATTTTAGCAAAAAATGCCGATTCGGCGCAAGGGGTAAATAATAAAGTAAACAGTTAACCAATTTTCTAAAATTTCCTGTCCGTAAAAAAACGGCGTATGCCGTTTTTTTTTACTTATTCAATACTTTTTCTAATTTTGCGCGTAATTTTTTCATATCGTCATATTTAGTAAACTTGCCCTTTTCTGCGATTGATATATCACCGCTTTCTTCGGATACAACCAAGATTGTTGCACTGGAAACCTCGGACAACCCCAGTGCCGCACGATGACGCGTACCATATTTCCAATTCAGATTATTTTGCGACAGTGGCAAAATACCACCTGCATACGCTATACGATTGTTTTCAATAATAACTGCACCATCATGTAATGGCGTTTTATTAAAGAATATCGTCAGCAATAATTCACTGGTAATTTCGGCATCAATTTTAACACCTTTTTTTTCAATTGCACTTTCATCCAATGTACTGGGGAACACAATTAATGCACCCGTATGTTTTGATGACATATATTCAGTTGCAGTACAAATCGCATCCAGCGCGGATGTGTTCTTGGTTGATACGCCACCGCGCATAAAAATGCGCCGCCAACCTTGGACATTTCCCAACAGTGCCATAAATTTACGCAATTCTGGTTGAAACACAACAACCAGTGATAACGATAAAAATAATGCTGTCCAATGAAAGAACCGCCCCAACAAATCCAAATGCGCCCAATACAGTGCAAAACTGAGAATCCACAGTAATGCCAATCCAAATAATCCACGCACCATTTTTTCAGATGATGTATTCTCTACAAATGTGCGATACACAAACAGTATTATCGCGGCAATAATAATAACTTGGATTAAAACCAACCAACTAAACATTTTTTACTCCTTTACTTCATTTGTTTCGGGATTAAAAATCGCGCCTATTAATTCTTCTATTGGCGTATCAAACCATTCTGGATCGTGCCGGCGATGTGGCGCACCACGACGCATAGCTGTTTCACACGGTTTGCCATCCGCCAACCAATTTTCCAGCAAATCCCCCGCCAACAAACCGACACCTGCGCCCGCAACCAACCCCAGTCCACCAGTTAATGGTGCCAATAATAAACCAAACCCTGTGGCCGATGCAACCTTGCCCGCAACGGCAGCACCACTGATTTTAACATCTGGTTCTGCCAGATTGCCACTGATACTGATAGAATTTACAACATTACCTGTCAAAGACAATTTTATTCCGCGTACAGGCACTGTATTTAATGCCATGTTAATTTTTTCTGCGCCTAAATCTAAATCGCCGGACAGACCAACATTTATCGCTGCTGTTTCTGCGGCAATACCGTTGTCTGTATCTAAAAATCCATCACGCAATTTAGTGTTTACAGCCACACAAGATATCTTCATTTGATTATGTTTCTTTTCTGAACGGAACAAATCTTGGATTCCATGTCGCAGTGATGTTAAAAAATCTGTGCCATATATATTTGCAACCAGTTGCGAATGTGCATAACCCGAATCAACCGAAAACATCTGTACAGGACCATTTACCGTATGCATCAATTCGCGTATATCACGTCCTGAACCGCGTAAATAAAATTCCAAATTCACAGGTAACCCAGATATAAAATCACGAATGTTTATTTGACTTAAAATTGTACCAACCGTTATTCTTTGCCCTACACCACCTGCGACTATATGTAAAACACCATCTGCATCAATATCAATATCGGCAGCAATACGAATATCACCATCTGCAATTCCAGAACGCAAATCTAAACGCCCGTGTGCATCTGATAACTTTAATTTCAGATTTGTATTATCTAACCGCAAATTGCGATACATAACCAGTCGTTTTATTTGTGCATCAACATCCACATTCATATTGCGCAACACATCACCATACAATGGCATATCATGAAACACATTTAATTCACGATTTTGTACAGGCCCAGACGGCACAAATAATTCTGGCAACAATTCGTATAATGTAATTTTTTGGGCGTTTAATTGTAATTTAATTTTGTTTTTTGCCCAATTATAATTACAAGAAAAGTTTAATTCTGTTCCACGTGCATTTATAACAGATTTATTAAACACAACCCTATCACGACTTAATGTACCATTCAGATTAATACTTATTTTTTGCATTGTCGGCATATCAACACCAAATACGCGCCCCAATGTTGTTATATCAGAAACATCACCAGATGCATTAAAATCAACAATCGGTGTATCTGTATTATGAACAAACAAATCAGCAATTAACGCATCCCCACCCATAGACACCGCCAAACGAATCGGATACACATTGCGTTCTGCATCATATTCTGAATAAGAAAATATGAACGGGAAAACATCCGTATTAAACTTAATCCACCCAGAATATTCATTCGCATCTGTATGCGATGCATGACGTATTTGGAAACCTGCCAGACTATACGATTCGCCGAAAATTTTTGCGGTTAACTTTTTAATTTCTAACCCGCCAAATCCAGGGTCAGAAAACAGATATTTATCCGGGGTTTCAGAACGCGATTCTTGATTCGTTTCCGAATCGTTTTGTGATATTCTTTTTACAGACAACACGCCATCTGAATTTCGTTCTATACAGGCATTTGCGCCGTATACACGAATATTTTGTATTGTCGGACTGCTGTGAAATAATGAAATTAAATTTAATCTGACATCTATTTTTTTTGCGGTTAATGCATATTTGCATTTTGCCCAATCATAATTTGGCACACGCACATCATTTAACTCTATTTGTGGACGCAATGAAAATTTCCACGATACAGCGCCTGCAACTTCTACTGGGGTGTTCGTTGCATCCTGAATCATTTTTATAACATTGCCACGCAATGTTTCAAGATTTACCCGACAAAACGCAATAATTATTGCAACCAACAACCCCAACAAAAATATGCTGGCGATGCGAAATACTGTAAAAAACTTTTTCTTTTGTTTTTTCATTTAATAACTTTATGGCAATGGAAATTCTAAAAACTTTATCACAGACTGCATAAAATCTGGCAAATCTGCACGAAAAGTTACCAACTTTCCACTTGTCGGATGCCGAAATGTTATCTTGTATGCAAATAAATACAAGTTATTTGTTGACAGCATTGACCCCATCATCGGATCCATTTTTATTTCACCACCATATAATGTATCACCAACAATTGGCGCATTCAATGAAAACGCGCTATGCAGGCGTAACTGGTGCGTACGACCAGTTTTTGGCGAAAACAAAACCCAACTTAAACCACCCGCATGCGCCAAAACACGATAATCTGTAATTGCGCGTTGTGGTCGTTGTCCAACGCCACCATTTGCACGCATCGGACTGTCTGTTATCATACCCTTGACCATATAATTATCAATAGTGCCACTGGCCGATTGAACATTACCTTTTAACAACGCTAAATATTCTTTATGTGCAGATTTGGTCTGAAATGCAGATGATAAAACCTGGGCAGAATGTTGTGTTTTAGCAACAACCAATATACCACTGGTATCCTTGTCCAGACGATGAACCAACGACACCTTGGCATACGGGAACAATGCAGATGCCATTTTATCAATTGATTTACGAATTCCGCTGCCACCTTGGACCGCCATACCAGCAGGTTTATTAAATACAACAATGTCATCATCATTATGAATAATACATTTACGCAATATTTCTAAATCCGTCAGTGAATATGCATCCCCAGATTCTGTTTTTTTTACGGCTGGTACTGCATAACTGGCAATTGTTGGTGGAATGCGTACATGATCGCCAGCACGTAAAATTTCCATTCCTGCGCAACGCGACGAATTTACGCGAATTTGTCCACCACGACACAGTTTATAAAATTCACGCTGGGGCATTGATGGAAAACGTCGCAAGAACCAACGCAACAATCGTGTTCCGTCTTCGGTTTTTGGAACTTCTATTATTTGTGCGGCCATATTGCACCACCCATAGCATTATTCACCATATATTATCTGAACAGAATTTCGTGCGTCTGTATCACCACAATTGCCGGTTGCACCGCCTTCACGTCCGCCAGACACAGTATATCCCACAGAATCAGACCATGCGCGTGTGATTAAATATTCGCAATCAGATTTTGGCAAACCATTGATAGAAATCACGAACTGGCGCGTATTTGACGGATTTACAGAAATTTCATACGTTCCGCCATATGGGTTTTTATCCGACATACCAATCGCACCAAATATAGTGCTGTTGTTAATATGCGAATAATCGTCATATTCGCCCAATAATTGGCGCACACCGACAACCAGTTGAATAATTTCATCGTTAACTTGGCTGCGTTTTTGTGTGCGCATTGCTGTTGATATCAACAATGTCGCCCCAACCGTGATAACCCCCATAATTGCCAACACGCCCATCATTTCAATCATAGAGCGTCCAGATTCTTGTTTCATTGCACACACCTTTATTTGCTATTTACATAATTGTATTCTATCATAAAGGTTATGAATATTCAATTTTCTGATTTGATTGAAAATAGTCCCAAAGCACCCGGCATTTACAAGATGTATGATGCGGGTGGTGCGTTGCTGTACGTGGGCAAGGCCAAGAATCTGTTTAATCGTCTGAAACAATATACAGATGTGTCAAAACTGGAAACACATAAACAGGTTATGCGCACGCTGGTTACCCGCGTTGAATGGGAAGTTACCCCAACCGAATCGGATGCATTGGTTCGCGAACAAGAACTGATAAAAACATTAAAGCCAAAATACAACATAATGCTGACCGATGGGAAAATGTATCCGATGATTGCACTGACTAATCATGAATTTCCACGATTATTAAAATTTCGCGGAAAGATTTCCCAACGACGCGATGTATTCGGTCCATATCCATCTGTTACCGCATTAAATGAAACAATTAAAACAATACAAAAGGTATGCCAGATTCGGACCTGTACAGACACATTTATGAACAATCGTACGCGCCCGTGTTTATTATATCAAATCGGCCGATGCAGTGCGCCATGTACACTGCCCCAGAAACACTATTCTGAAAATGTACATTTGGCACGACGTATATTGCGTGGCGACAGCGAACCAATTATTACAGATTTATCTGATGCAATGAAACGCGCATCCGACAAAATGGATTTTGAGATGGCTGCAATTTACCGTGATAAAATTGCGGCATTAACACACACATCAAATCGCGGTATACAGGCAAAACCGCTGTATAGCACGAATTTTGATTGGGATAAAAATGTATCAGATTTAGAAAAATTATTAGGCATTAAAATAAATTTAGCAGGCGTGTTTGATAATTCTCACCTGTTCGGTCGCAGTCCTGTGGGTGCCATGATAACATTTGGTCATAATGGATTTGATAAATCAGGGTACCGACATTTCAAGTTAAATGATTCGGCGCGCGCTGGGAATGATATTGCGATGATGAATGAATTTGTATCACGTGCAATTTCACGCGGTCCAAAACTGGATTTAATAATTGTTGATGGTGGTCCGGCACAATGGAATATCGCACATGAAACCGCACCCCATATTCCAATATTTGGTGTTACCAAGGGCGAAGTCAGAAATGGCGATGAACACTTTATTATGCCAGATGGTTCTGAATATCGCGATATGCCAAAAGATTCACCTTTGTTTTTAATGTTGCGCGCCGTCCGTGACGAAGCACACCGTTTCGTCATTACATATCACAGAACAGTGCGCGCAAAACAAATGACTGCATCTGTATTGGACGAAATTGACGGCATCGGTGCTGTTCGCAAACGCGCCCTGTTAAATCATTATGGCAGTGTCCGTGCAATTATGGATGCGCCCCTGGCCAGTTTGATTCAGGTTCCAAATCTGGGTAAAGCCGCCGCAGAAAAAATATATGCATATTTCCATTCAGACGTGGTATAATTAGGCGTAAAAATAATATAAAAAGGAGTATTAACTATGAAATTTTTTGTAAACTTTTTATCTGCTTTTCGCATTTTCGCATCGTTTGCGATTATACCATTATTGATGTATCGTTGGTATTGGTGTGCGTTTATTGTATTTATATTGGCGGCAATTTCTGATTGGCTGGATGGATTCTTGGCACGCAAATATAATGTATGCACAAAAATCGGTGGTGTGATTGATCATATTGGCGATAAATTCTTGGTCGCGAATACATTGATTATGTTGTGCATTATGATGCCGACATGGTTTATTATTGTCCCAACAATAATTATGATTTCACGCGAATTGTATGTCAGCGGTCTGCGTGAATTCTTGGGCACACAAAAGATTGAGATGCCCGTACCACATGCACGTTTTTCACTGGGCAAGATTAAGACCGCGTGTCAAATGTTAACAATAGTCGCATTCCTGGGATTATTTGCATTCAGCACATTTATCACACCTGCAAATATTTCGCGTACATATTTGTTGATAATGAATTCATTATCCCAAATTGGAATTATTGGTATCTGGGCATCATTGGTATTCAGTTTATGGTCTGCCACCCAATACACACGAACATTTGCAGAAAAAATAAAAAAGATAAAATAAAAAATCGCCCATTTGGGCGATTTTTATTTAGTGAATAGTGAACAGTTAATAGTGAATAATAAATGAATGTTGCGCCGATAAAATGTCGGCGCACAAACACTATTCACTGTTCACTATTCACTTTTTCTTTACCCTGCCCCGCAAACTTTCCATCAAAAAGAACAAAGCCGGGGTCAACATAAATGTGAACAGCATACTGGCCAACATACCGCCAATCATTACCGCCGCCATGGCGGCTTTCATACCATTGGTACTCCACAACTGGGGCAACATACCTGTTACAATGGCGATAGATGTCATCATTACCATTGAACGACGCGATGTTAATTCTGCCCATATCGCGTCTGTTTTATCTTCGCCACGGCGAACACGCGCCAACGCAGGTTCCAGTACCAGAATACTGTTATTCACAACCAAGCCCACCAACATAACAAACGCCACCATCGCACCAACATTCATTGATGCACCTGACAAGAACAGCATTATAAACACACCAAAGAAACTGGTTATAATTGATGTTGCGATTGTTAATGGATGGGTAAACGAATTCAGAATTGCCGCCAACAACATAAATGTCAATATTGTCGCCAACAAGAATGCGCTGCCGATTTCGCCTGTGGATTCTGATTGTGTTTCTGACATTCCACCAAATTCATAATGATACCCAGGTTGCCAATCCATTTTTTTCAGACCAGATTCTATTTTTGCTTGCACCGGTCCCAATGTTGACTTACCAATATTGATATCAATTTCTGTAATACGACTTTTGTCCAAACGGCGAATATCAGGGGTTGCACGCGCAGTCTGTATTTCACCCAGGCTGGACAGTGGCACCATCCCTTTTGGTGAATTTACATAAACCATATCAAACATTGCATGGTTTTGGAATGCGCTGTCATATTCCAATATAATCGGATATTCATCGCCATTTTCTTTATATTTGTAATCATCGTTCCCGTACAACGCTGCACGCAAAGTTGCCCCAGCATACGAATTTTTTATACCCCAGAAATTCATTTTTTCCGCATCTGGGATAAATTTAATTTCATTACCAGCCACCTGTTGCGCCAGAACAGCACTTTGCACTGCGGTTATTTGATTTGCCATTGCGATAATATCATTTGCGTACTTTTCACGCACTGCATCATCTGGACCATATATATTCAGAACCATATCAGATGATACAGAACCCATTGCTTGACCTGCACGAATCTGAATTTCTGCATCTGGAATCACCGCCAGACGTGGCAACATTTCCTGGGCCAAACGTTTATCAGATTTACCGCGTTCAGAATTATCAACCAATGTTACTTTGACCGATATATTCTGTAATCCTTGGTCGCCGATTTTGACTGTGGTTGCCAAAACTTCGGGTATATCAGAAATATTTTTTTCTATTTGTCGCGCAATAGATTCAGATTTTTCATATGTTGCGCCAACTGGTGCACGCGCAGTAATATTTATTTCATTTGCATCTGTTGATGGCGAGAATTCATTTCCAACAAACCGCATCAACATTGTTGATGCAACCAGCGCAACCACCGCCGTAATCGCAAAGCGACCTGGATGTCGCACCTGGGATACGAATATTTTTCGCATCCAACCTGTACTGCGTTTTTTCTGAACAGACGGTTTTGCGGCTTTTTTATCACCTGGGGTCAAACGCAATATTTTTGCAATCATCATTGGCGTTAAAGTGAACGAGAATACCAATGATAACAATGTTAAATACACAACCGTCAGACCAAATTGCACCATAAACATACCGACGATTCCGCCCATAAACGCCAGTGGCAAGAACACCACAACATTTGTTCCAACGCCCGCCAATACAGATACAGCGACTTTTTTAGTTCCATCAATTGCAGCATCTTCGGGTGATTTACCTGCACGCAATTCTTGCAGGGCGGCCTCTATCAAAATAATAGCATTCGCAACCAATGTCCCCAATGCAGATGAATATGCCAACAGTGTCATAACATTTATGGTAAATCCACTGGCGGACATAAATGTAAATCCAGCCAATAATGATGCAGGAATCACAACACCTGCGATAATTGTTGAACGCCAATTACGCGTAAACGCCAACAAGACCAATACTGTGAACACAATCCCCAGTATAATACCCCACATGGTATCCAGTGTTTCGTCCATAACGGTAACCGATGAATCTGTTGCGATTGTCATTGTTGCATCTGGGAATCGCGATTGCATATCTGATTGATATTCCCCCAGGTGTTTACGCAATTCACGCGAAATTTTAATTGCGTTGCCATCTGATGCTTTTTCCACAGATGCGATAACAACCGATTCGCCACTGTACAATGCGCCTGTTTCAATATCACGCGCACCATCAGATACAGATGCGATATCTGACAATCTAAAATTTTGCCCTTCGGCTGTTGTGATTCGTAATTGACTTATTTCGTCCACAGATGCAAATTCACCAATAAATCGCACGTTTTCAGATGTTGTTCCATATTCCAATTTACCACCTGGCACATTCAGATTTTTATTACCCAATGCCGATACAACATCCATTATCGTAACACCACGTGCCGCCATTAAGTCAGGATTCATCGCAACACGAATTGCACGATTGCGTCCACCAAATGTTGATACCTTGGCTACACCTGGAATTGCAGTAATTTTATTAGACAATACATCATCAACATATTTTTCCAAATCGCGTGCATCTGCACCGCGCAAAACAATATCTACCACAGATTCTTGCAATGGGTTTAATTTTTCAACCACAGGCTGCTTTAATTCATCTGGGAATTCAGATGCTAATGCATCTATTTTTGATTTGACTTCGGATGCTTTATCATTTGCATCAACCCCCAGGTTGAATTCAGTCATAATATATCCGCCATTCTCAAAAATACGGGATGTTATGTGTTTTAATTCTGGGACTTCGGATACGGCATCTTCGGCTTTTTTAATAACCTGGGATTCTATTTCTTCACTGGATGCGCCGGGATATATAAACCGAACAGTTACCATTGGAAAATCCAAGGACGGTGTGCGTTCAATATTCATTTTTGGAATGGACACCAAGCCCAACACAACCCATACCAAAACAAACATTATTGTTGTAACAGGTCTGCGAACAAAAAACTTTAACATAACAAAATCCCCCCACAAATTATTTTTCTGTAATTTTAATACTGACTTTTTCGCCGTCTGTGATATGTGATAAAATCACCATATCGCCATCCGACAACCCCTGGGATACCAGTGCGTTTTCAGAATCCATACGCGATACAGATATATCACGACGCGATGCGTGTTCACCACTAACAACAAACACAGCACCATCTGATATTGCATAAACTGGCACAAAAAATCCGTTTGCAGAATATTCGGCAAAGTTCGCACCGTCCCCCACACCACGTGTTGTTACAATATGCATACCTGTATCATAATCAATATTATGCGATACAGATACAACTTCACCTTCGCCCACACGCATACCAGTACGGAACAAGTTTATACGCGCCCCAGATACATAAATACGATTATGTGTTACAAACACAGGTTCACGCAATACGCCATTTGTTTTATGCATTTCAATAACATGCACTGGCACACCATTTACCGCCGCATCACGCGCAGTATTAAACACATCACGCCGACTTTCCAGTGCGACAGACACAAATCTGTATATAACCCACAGCACCATTATCGCCATACACGCGATATAAAAAACTTTTTTTATGCGCGCAATATTCAGCCCCGCAAACCACTTGCGAATTTTATCTAGTGTTTTCATCTTTTTAATTCCCCAATTTTTTAACAGATTCTGCTGACATTAAAATTTTATATTTAGAATTTAACAGTGCCATATCCAGTTGATACAACCCTGCGGCGACATCAGATAATTCCACCGCAGATGTTTGGCCGGCGGCAAATCTTTCTTCGGAAAATTGATATGCCTTGGCTGCCAAATCGCGTGCGTTTTGCAAGTTTTCCAAATTACCACGCAAATGATTATATTGTGCAATTGCACGATTATATTCTTCGGCGGTTAATTTCTTTGCCTTGTCCAGGTCTTGACGGGCGGCTTCGGCATTCATTGCGCTGACTGTTGCATTTGCACGGTTCAAGCCACCTGTAAATATCGGCACTTCCAGCGCCAATCCCCAATACGCAGATTGCGAATTATTGCGATTAAACATATCACGGAACGATTCGTCCATTGTCATATAACTGTATGACCCCATTGCCGCCAGTGTTGGGTACGCATCTGCGCGTTTTGATTTTGCCTGGGATTCATACATTTTTGCCTGCTTGCTTAACATATCCAATTTTGGTGTGGTGGTAAATTCGCCTGCATCCAGGTCTGCAAATTCAGATGGAAATTCATCTGTTAAAACAATATCTTCATTTATATCAATGCCCGCCAAAATTTTCAACATTCTGTACGCGGTATCACGATTAAATTCTGCATCCGACAGGTTTATTTGTTTTGCTGCAATATCAGATTCAATTTTAACCAAGTTACTGCGATTCGCACGACCAACCGCCGCCACATTATTTTTAGCCTGGCGCGCAGATTGCAAATCTTTTTCCGCCAGTTTCACAATTTCATCTGTCATTTTGGCGGTCCAATATAAATCAGTGGCACTGTACCGAACTTCGCGCATAGTCAATTCACGTCCCGATTCGGACATAGAAATTGCGTCACGCACACTGTCCACGGCATGACCGATTTTACCAAATGTATATATCGGTTGGGTTATTTTCACACCTGCCATAAATATATTATCTGGGATTGCAAGATTAGACAAATCCAAATCTTCGGCATTATTCAAGAAATGTTTTACCATGTTCAGATTATCAGGCAATTCCATTCCCGTGGAATCAAATGGCTTTTTAACATTTATCAGATTCATATACGATGCATTTGCAGAAATATTAAACCAACGATTCGCGTTTACCGCATCCAATTGCGCTTGGGCCTGTTTAACATTTGCATCTGCTTTCTTAATATCTTGGGATTCTGCGATAATTTTTTCCACCGCCGATTCCAGTGATAAATCCATACCAAAAGACGGCGCCGAAACCAGCGCACAAATAATACCACCAATCAAATAATACTTTTTACCCAACATGATTTTTTACCACCTTTGTTAAAATTTCGTTCATTGATTCCAATGCGCCTGTTAATTCTTGTTCATCATCTGAATCCAAATCTGCGAACATTTTTTCCATCATATCATAAAATTGTTCAATGGCGCGACGCGCAACCCGTTCCCCAGAACGCGTAACAGAATACCACGTGTTTCGTCTGTCTGATTCATCAACCGTACGCAACACCAAACCATCGTGTTCCAGTTTCCGAAATGTTGCGCACAGATTCGGCGCAGATACCATTTCGCGACGCGCAATATCTTTTAACTTGGCACGGCCATCCAACAGCAATCGTACCAGCACAGTCATTTGTTGGCGCGTAAAACCGTCCAGTTTTTCTGGACGTAACTTTAATCCATCCGCCAATCTGTCAAACATAATCAGCGCACGTCCCATCAAACGAACATATTCTTTGCGTTTCATATCAGAAACCTTGGTTTATTTCATTAAGACTGGCAATTATTATACTTTTTAATGATTAAAAAGCAAGAATAAAATCCAGCAATTACTGAATTTATGATTTTTAGGTTGCTGGTTGTTGGTTGCTCTCTGTGCTCTATTTTTGTCATTACTCTCTTTTCCTGTCATTCCACGGCTTGACCGTGGAATCCAGGTTTATTTGTGCGCGCATTGCGCGCTGCATTATTTACCTGGGTACTCGGGTCAAGCCCGAGTATGACAGTGGCGGTAGAACACTGTGCTCTGTACTCTCTGCTCTGTGCTCTTTTTTTTTCACGACACCCCGCCGCTTTCGCGGCACCCCTCTAGCCAGAGGGGAACTTTTGCCCTGTGCCTTAATCGCTGCTATACCGATGCACAGATGGATATTTAACTTTATTCTTCGGAATTAATCACGCCCGATGCGTTATACACCGCCCCGCGGAATCCGGGATGAGCGGCAACGTGGGACGCACAGCCGGCCGCGCAACTGTCCGCACTGTCGTAGTCGTAGAAGAACCCCCACGGCGCAACCGACAATGACTGCCCGGCAAAGCCTGTCATTTTACACCAGCAATATTGACCGGTACTGCTGCTGCTCATACTGTCTGAACTGGCTGTTGTCGGATTTGTCCATTTCATATCCTGATTATCGCCAGGGGTGCTGTTACAACTGGCAATGCCAGTTACCGTGCCATAACTGAAGTCCGCATGCCATTCATTATCGTTGCATCCGGTGCAATTGAATGACTCTGCACCGTATGCACTACGACTGTCGTTCTGATAACCGTGTATGCTGGTATTTACAGAATACGGCGCAGATAGGCTGACAACGGTGGCGCCTGCAACCAATGTTATATCATTCGTCCACACGTATGGCAATGTTGTGTTTGATGTTATGTAATCATTTGTGCCGTCTATTTTCCATTTTGTAACGGTATTGTCGCCACACGCCGTTGCGGCATTTGGTGTCGTAAAATTCGCACCACGGGCAACCGTTACAGATGATGGCGCGGTACCATTACAACCACCGCCCAATTGATATGTTATTGTATAATTTGTCGGAACACAGTATTCTTCTGCATTGACTGGACTAATGCAAATGGCAACGGGCATAGTGCATAATGCAAAAAACAATCATTAATTTATGATTTCGGATTGCTGATTTATGATTTAATTGCTTTGTTCTATTGCTTATATATGCTTTATGCCCTATGCCATATGCCTTGCTCATTTCTGTTCCCCCGCATTTTTCATTTGCCAGTGTATAAAAACTATCAGAACAAACGCAAGAAAAAAAAACATGCAATAGTTTTTTTAAGTGAACAGTGTTTGTGCGCCGACATTTTGTCGGCTCAACATTAATTAATGCACCCGCACGATAAATCGTGCGGGCGTTCATACATTATTCACTATTAACTTTTCACTATTCACTTAAACAATTGTGCACATGGCGCGATTGTTTATCAGAACCAACCTTTTTTATCATTTTTGATTCCGGCAAATTCAGATAATGCTTTCTTTTGCTTATCATTTAATTTTGTTGGAATCCGAATCGCAACATCAATATACATATCACCCATACCGCCACCACGCGCACGCGGCATACCATGCCCACGTACACGCAATTTTGCGCCAACCTGGGTACCAGATGAAATAGATACAGACAATTTTTTATCATCAATTGTTTCAACATCTATATCGCCACCCAACGCCAATGTTGTAAATGGCACTTCAACCCGTTGAATCAAATCATCGCCATCACGCGTAAACTTGTCATCTGGCATCACACGCACATCCAGGTAAAAATCCCCCGCTGGCGCACCGTTTTGTCCCGCCTCGCCCTGGCCTGCCAGGCGCAATCGCGCACCATCCATAATGCCGGCTGGGATTTTAACATCCAATGTGCGTTGTTTATTTACCGTGCCATCCCCACCGCATTTTGTGCATTTCTTGTCAATTTTGTGTCCCAAACCATTACATTCTGGACATGGCATTTCAACCGCAAAGAATCCTTGGCGTGCCGCAACTGTTCCACGTCCATTACAACGCGGACATACCAGCGCCGGTTTACCATCCGCCGTGCCATAACCATTACATTTATCACACGCAACATTTGTTGAAAATTTAACAGTATGCGTTTTGCCAAAATACGCATCACGCAGTGATATTTGTACTTCGTCCAATAAATCGCGACCCGAACGCGCCACGGACGCACCACGCGGACCATCGCCCATATCAAAACCGAAGCCACGCATCGCCTGGCGTAAAATATCATCCATGCCTGCGCCACCCATATCAAAGTGAAAACCACCACCAAATGGATTACCGCCAAAACCACCCGCACCCGCAGATGCGCCGTTACCACCGGCAAACGCCGCATCACCGAATCGGTCATACGCTGCACGTTTTTGTGGGTCTTTTAGAATATCAAACGCGTTATTTACTTCCTTGAATTTTTCTTCGGCACCCTTGTCCCCTGGATTTTTATCAGGGTGGTATTTCATAACCAGTTTATGATACGCCTTTTTAATATCAGTATCTGACGCATCACGCGCCACACCTAACACTTCATACGGATTTTTATTCATTTTTTATCATTCCATAAATTTATGTCCATAAATATATAGACCCCAAAAACAAAAAATCAAGTACCAGCAATGCAAATTGTTTCACTTGCGAAAATTGTAAATTTGTTATAATAATAGACCTGCTATGGCTGAAAATAATACACATTCATATGATGCATCTGATATCCAGGTACTGGAAGGCTTGGAACCTGTGCGTTTGCGCCCGGGGATGTACATTGGTGGCACAGATGAAAAGGCGTGGCACCATTTGCCTGTGGAAATTATGGATAATTCTATTGATGAAGCGGTCGCCGGATTCGCCAAGAAAATTACTGTAAACCTGATTGATGCCAAAACAATTGAAATTGCGGATGACGGACGCGGAATCCCAGTTGATGAACATCCAAAATATCCGGGTAAATCTGCATTAGAAGTTATTTTGACAACCCTGCATTCAGGGGGCAAATTTAATAACAATGTTTATAAAACCAGTGGCGGTCTGCATGGTGTGGGGTCGGCGGTCGTAAATGCATTATCAAAAGAAATGATTGTTGATATATCGCGCGATGGATATGTCTGGCACCAGACTTTTTCACGCGGGGTTACAACATCGCCAATTACACGCGGGGATGCAACGCGCGCACATGGAACAAAAATCCGTTTTACTATTGATGATGAAATATTTGGCGCGAACGCTGTGTTCAAGTCTGTTAAAATCTTTCGTATGGCGCGTGCCAAGGCATTTCTGTCGCGTGGGGTAAAAATTGATTGGAATTGTAATCCGGCGTTACTTACCGAAGATATGAATATTCCAAACACCACAACATTCTATTACCCAAATGGTGTTGCTGATTTCTTGGCAGAAAAGACTGATTCTAAACCACGCATATTGCCCCGAATTTTCAGTGGCACGGTTGATTTTCCAGATGACATGGGGCGTGTGGAATGGGCGTTGACATTTTTAACAGATGAAAATGGCGCGGCGTCCGACGATGGGTTCTTTGCATCATACTGTAATACAATTGCAACCGTGGACGGCGGCACACATGAAACCGGGTTCAAGTCTGCGATAACCCGTGGATTAAAGGCGTACGGTGAAAAAATTAATAACAAGGCCGCACAAACAATTATCGGCGAAGATGTTTTTGATTCGGTTGCGGCAATTGTATCTGTATTTTACAAAACGCCACAATTCTTGGGTCAAACCAAAGAAAAATTATCAAATCCGGAAATTGCACGATATACAGAAAATGCACTGCGTGATCCGTGGGATATGTTCTTGGCATCTGATCCAAAAACAGCGAACGCGGTTTTGGATTTTGTAATCAATCTGGCAAATGCACGAATTAAAACAAAACAAGTCAAAGAAATTGCGCGCAAGACCCCGACTAAACGCGCACGTATGCCGGCGAAATTGGCTGATTGTTCTAAACACGGAATTGACGGCACAGAATTGTTTATAGTAGAGGGGGAATCCGCCGGTGGCACCGCCAAACAGGCGCGCGACCGCGCGACCCAGGCGATTATGCCATTGCGTGGCAAGGTGTTAAATGTTGTATCTAATTCTGATGAACGATTCGGTAATAACAAAGAACTGAACGAATTAATTGATATTATCGGTGCAGGAACTGTCAAAGATTGGGACGAATCAAAACTGCGATATGAAAAAATTATTGTGATGACTGATGCGGATGTTGATGGTTCGCATATTGCATCGTTGTTGATGGCGTTCTTTTATCAGATGATGCCCCAATTAATTTATGGTGGACATTTATACTTGTCTTGTCCGCCGTTGTATAAATTAACACACGGAACAGAATCAATTTATATTGATACAGATGAAGAACTGGAAGAATTAAAGAACGGCAAGTATCGTGGTAAAAAGGTTGAAATATCGCGATTCAAGGGGTTGGGTGAAATGATGCCGAATCAATTAAAAGAAACTACTATGTCGCCGAAAACACGCCGATTGATACGCGTTGAATTACCCCCACGTACAGATGACGGTGCCGAAGATACAGAAAAAACACGCACGATTGTATCGGAATTGATGGGCAAGAAACCAGAGTTTCGTTTCAAGTTCATCACTGAACACGCCCAGTTTGTTAAAGATTTGTTTGTATAAAAAATCCGCGCATTGCGCGGATTTTAATATCTGCTATTTCGAGCTTTCATATCTTCGCGTTGTTCTTTTTCATACTCTGTGCGAACTACGTCCCTTAAATCATCTAAACAAGTCTGAAATATTTTTCTAGTTTTTATATCTGTGTATTTCCTGCATTCAGACTTGCTGCCTTTGGTAAGGCTATAATCATTTGCCAATTGTTTCTTTAACTCAACTGTAACATTTGACCCGTTTGCCGACGAATTAGTAATAGTATTCAGATTATTATATAAACATTCATATTTTTTTAATGATGTTATTTCATTGTTACAATTATTAACGCCGGCGATAAATATATTACGGTCGTTGGAAACGAATCGTTCAGAACCACCCGATGAATCAGATGCAGCAGCACCGGCAGCCTGTAATTTTGTTTGTAATGTCGCCTTTTGTAATTGTACACGAAAACGACGAATCATCGCGTCCATATAATCATACTGTTTTTTCATCTGTTGCGTGATAACCGTGGTTTTCAGTCCCACCACTCCACGCATAACCGGGCGCATATCACTGCTGGGGTTTTCATCCAGTCCCATATTATATGCATGCACCGAACACAGCGCCAGTTCAGGATTTATGTAATCATTTTCTTCATTATCGCACCCGCCATCACCCGCGGCAAACGCGCCAGACGAAACAACGCACGCAAACACACACGCCACCGCGCCATATAAAAACCTATAAAAGATATTCTGTCTATTATTCATTATTTGCAATCACCACATGTTTTTTCAGTCTGATTCCATTGTGATTTTTGTGTACCTGTACAAAACTGTTTACGTGTGCATATTTGGTCATCGGTCAAACATTCGTAATAATTATCCTTGCCCCAATATTTATTAGAATCCGTTCCGCAAGAACAATATTCACCTTCACTAGATTTTGTGTAACCATTACCTATTTTTGGACACAAACATTCCCAATAATCCGTAACACTCTCTCTATCTTCTTTTTCACATTGTTCGTGATATTTCAAGATTGTCTTGGACATGCCACCTGTTGCAAGTGCCAATGGGGCATCATTGCGGACTTTTTCAATCGCATCGCGTTGTTTCATACATATTTTGTCTGGCAATTTTTTTGTTGCGGTTATTTTCTGCAAATCTGCATACATTGTTTCGCCAATCGCACATGCACCGTATGTTTGTTCACGACGTGCGCCATCGTCCCGGCGCGCACCAAACATGGTAAAACCACTGGACGCAGATGCATCTTGTTCAATTATACGTTCCAGTATTTCAATATCAATTTGTGCCTGTTTTTTGCGACTGCGAAAGAATTTAGAATTATCCAGCGCAGACGACGCACACCCAACGCGTATTGCACCACCCTGGGTTTCATCATCACCTTCTTCGGGGTACAACCATGCGCGACGCACACTTTCGCCATCGGCGTATGTTTTTTGCAGTGTGCACAATGGACTGTCTTCGGGGGGAATTGGTTGCCCAATTACACAATCACGCCCCCCTTTGGTACTGCCAGATTTTATACTTTTACCAGTATTCTTATCACAACTTTTTGGCAAACTACTCCCATCGGCATACGCACCAAGTTCTGTCTGTGAACACAAATATTGTCCCCAGACATTACATGACCCTTCCAGCATCATATAGATATCTGTTATATCAACACCGGCGGCCTGGGCAGTGATTAACGCATCATATAATTCGTCCAACACCGTATTATATGGATCAAAGAATTTTATCGCACGCGACTTGAACGCAGACACGCGTTTTGGCCCACTGCAATTATTACCAAATGAATCACAACCCGCATAATCAAATGCATCTTGCATTGTGGTCTTTAATGTCTTTAATGCGGTTTCTGCATTTTCCAGTTTTGACATTATTTCACCAACAATTTGTTCACGCGCCAAAACATCCGCAGACACACCATTTTGCGCCGCAATAATCTGGGCGTTGGTTAACCCATTATCATATTCTGAATTTGTTGGCACCGGCGCAGTATAAGACGGCGCACTTTGTTGTGTTGCGTTTGCATTTGCGATTGCATCTGCGGTTAATTGTTTCTGTTCATCCAGTGCCGCCTGCATTGCCTGAACAGTTGCCGCATTTTGTTGCGCCATTTCTGCCTGCATCTGTTGCATCTGTTGTTGCATTTCTGCCATTTGCTGGGCATTTTGTTGTGCCACAGCCGCAGCAGTGGCATTTTGCGCCGCAACATTGGCAGCATTTATTTTTGCATTAGAAGATGCGACCAACTGTGCAGATATGTATTCAACCAAATCATCGCCATATTTTTTACAATTTTCATTGGAATTAACACATCCGCGCACAATAGATGATGCGACATCCATATCTGTGCATCCACCATTAGCACACTTTGGTGATGCGCAACGAATTATCAGTGCATTACAGTTTCCAAAATCTGCCGGTGCCGCGTTATTTCCGCCCGCCGCACCGCGTCCATTCATCAGTGTATTCCACATATTATTATTTGTTGCACCTGTGGTTGGATTATATGCGGTTAAATTACTGCCGGCGGTGGTTGCAACAGGCGCAGCCGCCGCGCACAGTGGCACCGCGCATAAAACAAACGCAAAAAAACGCGTAATTGATTTCATATTCTCTCTGAATGCAATTTTATCATAAAACAAGACACTGTTCAAGATTTATGATTTATGATTTTTTGGTTGCTGGTACTTTCGTTGCTCTTTGCTCTCTGCGTTTTAATAAAAAATCCGGCGTTGCCGGATTTTTTTAGCGTACCCCAACAGTAAAGTCATCACCGTATGATGCAACCTCTTGTCCACCGATTGCACATTTAATATCTTCCATACCTTTCTTTAATTGGCTCTTTTTAACCAGATGACTGGTGATTAAACCGCCGGCGGTTCCCAGCACAACACCCGCAACTGAATCCGATGCCAGACGCGCAGTGTTAAATTTACCGTCTGTCGTTTTCCATGCAGAACGTTTCATTCCCGACAACCGTGCCCTGATTGCCATTATTCGCGCAGATAAACTGACATCAACAGTTACCACAGATTTTAATTCAGGGAAATTATCAATTGCATATTTGATTGCCGTCATAATACTTTCACGTTCTGAACGGAATAATACTTTATTCACTTCGCCACAAGTTTGTTTTGCCGTTTCTAACTGTGATTTTACCTTTGTTAATGTCGTATCATTTGGTTTTTCTGTTAATAGTTTATTAACGCGACTTAACAAACCATCTATACTGCCCATAGTAGATTTATTGCAAACATCACCCTTGTAAATCACGAACATATAAACAGCACGTGCAAAAAAATCAGAATCCATATATCCTTGCGCCCGATTCATTGCGTCACCCATGGATACTTTTGCTGTTCTATTATCACATTTTTCAGAATAACAAAAATCCAAACCAGCATATTTTAATAAATTAGCAACAGTATTTGCACGTTTCATACCTAATTCTGCATCCCTATTTGCACCCGCTGTTGCATCTGCCGAACCAAACAATAATATTGTTTCAATATCGTTGTTTTTCTTTTTCAATTCATTAATTACACTTTGCACTTCTGTTTTACAATCTTCAGGTATAGTTGATACATTATTATCAAAATAAATGGCATAATCTGCCTGAATTATTTCAGAAGTATTATAATAATAAGTAGTATACCAACCCTCTCTTACACACTCTGTTCTTGGGTCAACCGCGGCGGTGGCAGCATATGTTGCAAACACACCCGCCAGAATTGTAAATATTGCAAAACGTTTTAATAACATTGGAATTTCCCCCATCGCATTACATTCACGCATTATTTTATCACAAAATTCACATTATTCATAATAAAAAATCCGGCATCGCCGGATTTTTTACAACAACAAACAAAAACAATTTAACAAAAAGTTATTCAGCACTAAATCCAACCTATCTGCAATCTGAAATAAACTGATTAATTTGCGCAGACAAAACCAAGTCTGACTGTTTTAATTTTTCTATCTGGCGAATCGCATACAAAACCGTTGCATGATCGCGACCACCAACCATATTCCCAATTTCCGCCAATGATAAATTTGTAACATCTTTTAATACAACCATCATTATCTGGCGTGCCAAGACCAAACGACGACCACGCCCTGCCCCGCACACAGAATCATACGACACGCCCAGTTTTTCACACATATCGCGTACCATCGCAATCGGTGTCTTGGATTTTTCCAGTGTATCTGCCAACAGGCGCGATGCAGTATCAATATCAACCGATTGACCCATTAATTCACTGTATGTTTTGATTTTATTTGCAACGCCGGCAATTGTATGACCATTTGCAGTTGTATGCGCGGCAATATATTCTGCAACATCATTTGCAACGCCAGAACGAATCAAAATTGTACGACGCGCGTTTTTATCAGGTGCCACCATATCCGCAACCAAGCCCGATGCCAATAATGATTGTGCGCGTCTGTCAAACCCAGATAAATTGTTTGGGGATTGCGCAGATGTTAACACAACGTTTTTGCCCGCTTCGCGTAAATCAATAACCAGTTGCATAAATTCGTCCATTGTTGCGCGCTTGCCCGCCAAGACCTGAATATCGTCCAGAATAAATGTATCACAATTGCGACAAAAATCCTTGAATGCGAAAATTGTGTGTGTCGCCAAACTGCGTGTAAATTCTGCAACAAATTGTGCCCCAGACATCATAACAACACGACCCGTGGCAGATGAATTTATACAATTTGCCAATAATGTTTTACCACAACCCGCCGGCCCATATATAAACAGTGGTGAAAAAGATACTGCGCCTGTCGCGACCCTGCGCGCCGCAGATAATACAAATGCATTTTCATCAGACGATACAAAATCATCAAATGCAATATGCGCCGTAACATCTGGTGTCGCCGGCGCATAATTTTGTGTGTTGTTGTCGTTCGCGATTTTTGTTGTCGCAACAGGCACAGACGCAACATATATTGACAATGTCAAACCAAATTCAGCCGCAACAGCAGATAACACACCATTATAAACACTGGCTATATAATCAGCCGAGAATTGATTTTGTGCACCCAATACCAGCACGCCATCACAAATACTAAATTTCAGTGGTTCAATCCAAGAAGTAAACGCGGCAGAATCAATTTTGGCGGCAATCGCACCCCGGATGTTTTCCAAGTTTATTATTTGTTTTGTTGCCGCTGCCTGCATGCCGTTTCTCCTTTCCTTCCTTAAAAGAGTTTCCTGCCCGCGCAAGAGTGTAAAAACCACCCGCACATAAACGCCAAATTTATCCGTAATTTACGAAAAAAATTTAGTATTTATGTTTGTGCCCCTACTGTGTTTCATCCCTCTCCGCGTAAGTTTGTTGTGTAATCACAAAAAAGATTTTTTATCGTTCTGATTACGTTTGATAATGTAGAATATAAATATTCGTTTGCAACCAAATGTTAAATGTTTTTTTACGATTTATTTTTTGACAACGATTCGGTTTTATGCCTGATTTCTGCGCTTTGTATATACACTGTATATACAAGAAATCTTTCATATACGGACATAACCTGTATCTGTTTTGCGCGCCAAACCTTGTAATTCTAACACGACCAATTCGCGTTTTATTTCCGAAACAGATTTTTTGACAATTTGTGCCAATACAGATTCAGACACAGGAATTGTTCCCAACGCATCTAAAACAGAATTTTCCGAATCTAAATTTTTTTCATTTTTTTCTGATTTGGCAGATGTTTTGTCATCGCCAAAAAAGTCCGATACCCCCGAACATAATTTCGCCGCGTGGGACGCAATCAACGAATTTGGGCCCGTGCTGCGCGAATCTGCGGGATGCGACGGTATCGCCCAAATTTCGCGACCGTATTCTATTGCGAATCGGGCTGTTGCCATACTGCCTGAATTTATATCCGCCTCGCCCAGTATTAATTTATCACACAATCCTGCAACCCAACGATTACGTTGAATAAAATTAGTTGCGATGGGGACAAAACCCACAGGCATTTCACTGATAACCGCACCGCGCGCGACAATTTCCCAATACAGCGATTCGTTTTCAGCCGGCCAGATATAATCCACACCACCCGCCAAAACTGCAATAGTCTGATTCGTGCCAACCACATTTAATGCACCACGATGCGCGGCGGTATCACATCCAATCGCCATCCCAGATGCAACAGCAAAACCACGCGATGCAAATTCACGTGATAAATCTGCAACGAATCGCATACCAACACCTGTTGCATGACGTGTACCAACAATTGACACAATCGGTCGCGATAATGTTTCAATATTTCCGCGCACACTGATTACAGGTGGATGATTTTTAACCATCCGCAAATTTGCAGGATATACCGAATCGTCATCACATATATAATGTATATTTAATTGTGCCGCCAAATCCATTTCACGGCGCACCATATCACAATGCGCGGTGTTTGATTGTAAACTATCTGCGGCGGTACGAACATCGCCAAATTTACGAATCAGTGCACTATATTTCGCCGGGCCAATTCCAGGTGTACGCAAAATCAACAAACGCGCAAATAATTCAGACATATGCATACTATACGGAATTTATATAAAAAAAGTACAACAAAAAATCCCGCAATGCGGGATTTTATTAAATTATTGGTTATCCTGTGTTTTCAGCAAAGCGGCATAATCCAATTCAGCACATTCTTTAATGTTATTATTCTTGCATTCCGATTGTATGCTTTCCAACTCTTTAATTATTTTATCATATTCTGCGCGATTTTCTTGTTTCAGAACCAACATCTGGGATACAAACACTTCGGTTTCTGTCAGTTTTTCATCTTTTTGACCCATAACCTTGCCACCAATTAATTTGTTACCAAACAATTCCATTGCGCCAACGCCCAAGCCCGCACCACCAACAACACCGCCAACGGTTGCCAACGCGCGTCCTGTTTTCTTGGCATCCAAGATACGTTTTTGTAATGCGTCTTCGTCAACCCAAGAACCACAATTAATTGTATTACCCATAACAAAATATTTACTGGGGATATCAGATAAATTTATACGCGAATCGCTGGATTTCATATCAACCTTGACAAAACAAACGTTATTTTCAGGGTTGTTGACATCTTCTACCATAGATGCATAACTGGATGAATTACTGTAACGCGACGCCCAAACAAAAGTATTTCCAATACCGATATTATTACCCTGGCACGCTTCTTTTTCTTTATCACGGCGATTTTGTTCATCTGCAACCGGTGCCGCAATCATATCTGTTTCAACCTTGATACTGGACTTTTTGGCCGCCGATGTCGCATTTAACTGACCCACCGATGCCGTTGCACGTGGTGCGGCAACCATTTGATCAGACATACTGCGCCGTGCAGAATCCCCAGGCGCCGCAAATGCCGGCATTAAAAGCAAAGCAGATATTAAAAAGATAACTGTTTTTTTCATTCTCTTTCCCCATAATAACGACCATATTATATCACAAATTTACATAAAAAACAATATACAAATAAAAAATCCGCGAATTTTCGCGGATAAAAAATTATTTTTTCCATTTCCATTGAACTTTGGATTCTGTTCCACCGACCAAACGCCCAATATTTTCACGGTGTCGCCACAGGCATAATATAGATATTGCTAAAAACACAAAACCAACACCACAACCAATCGCAAAACCTAAAAATGGCAGTAAACATAATACAATAATTGCCCCCAGTGATGAAAAACCACTGGACAATGCAACAATCAACCATTCAATGCCACATATAATAAACAACACTGGATTGATTGCCAAAATCACACCAAACATTGCGGAAATACCCTTGCCACCACGAAAACGCAACCAAACAGGATAACAATGCCCAATAATAGCCCCCAGTCCACAAATCGCAGCAAATGTAATATCCCCAAATGCGCCACCCAGAATAACTGCGATTGCCGCCTTGGCCATATCTAAAATCCATGTCAAGCCCGCCAATCGCAATCCGCCAACACGCATAACATTTGTTGCGCCGATATTCCCGCTGCCGACGCGGCGCAAATCGCCCCGCCCTGTGATACGCGTCAGTAACAATCCCATGGGAATACTGCCCAATAAATAAGATAATAAAACACATAAAACATATACCATATTATTTTTCCTTGATTTTCTGTTTGTTTTTTATAAAATATCAAAAACTTGTTAAAAATAAAAGGAAAATAAAGTGGCAAATCACAAGTCATCTGATAAAAGAATTTTGGTTTCGGCCAAAAAGAACGCAATTAACAACGCACGTCGCAGTGCTGTTAAGACAGCAACCAAGAAAGCATTGGTCGCCATTGAATCTGGGGACAAGGCTGCGGCAACGGCTGCGGTACGTAACGCAGAAAGCAAAATTATGAAATCCGTTGGCAAGGTTACCCCACGCGGTCGTGCACAACGCAAGGTTTCACGTTTGGCGCAAAAATTGTCCAAAATGGCATAGATTTTTATAATTTAATATTTTTGTACCCCAAAATGGGGTATTTTTTTATGAACCAATATTGACAAATTGTGCAACTGTGTTATATATTCAATATAACCAAAGGATATTACCATGAAACTTTTCGGCAAACGCGATAATAATAAAACACCAGTACAAAGCGAAAAAAATAAAACTTTTGGTCCAACACGCAAGAAAAAAAATACATATATTGTAAAAATATCTGATGTTATGGCAAATCTATCTGCATGGGAATTATGTCAAATGACGCCTTTGGCGGTTATTGTGTTAAACGGCGAAACAGTGCAAAATACTTCTGATTGGTTGCACACCACACAATTTCCAAATCCCGGTGCAAACAATATGGTCAATGCATTTGATACACTGAAACCTGTTATGGGCGAAAAATTGGCCAGCACAATTGTTGAATATCTGGACAAAGAAACAGGCGAACCTGTATTACAACTGTATCCAACAAATATTGTTATGGCGTGCGTTGTTAATCCGCTGGAACGAATGAATCACGCATCCAGACAAGATATGAATCATCAAATACAAATACGAAATAAATTTATAAATCAAATAAATACTAAACAAAAATAAAAAATCCCACTTTGCGGGATTTTTTATTGAAACCAAATAAATGCACGACCTGTATCTGGACTGCCCGATGGTGCAGTTGTTGCGACCGTATCAAACCGTTGATCATTTCCAACAGCAACCGTGCTGGCCGTTGTGCCAATCATAACCGCACCTTTGGCGGATGTGGTTGCATCTGGTAAACGCGCAGGCGCAACAGTACCAGATGTTAAATTATTGGCATTAGAACTGAATGTATATGTTGCGGCCGCACTGGCTGCCTGGTCATTTGTTGATTGATCTGAAACAGTATTTGATATCTTGCTGGTAACATAACCAACACTGGCAATTTCAGCATCCGCATTGAATATACAACAATTAAATGTTGCAATAATCACAGAACATCCTAAACATAACTTTAACAAACGCATCTCTAAGTCCCTTAATATCCGCGCTTGCGGTCCCTCTCTTTTTTTCATAATGATTTATATCACAAAATCACTATGTAACACAACATGTTTTTTTACTTTTTTAATTTAATGGTGCACCCCAATGTTGCTGAATACTACGTTCGGCATCCATTGGACTGACCAAAACTTGTGGTGTTAATATAACAACCAAAACATCGCGTTGCGCAGCAGATTCACGCGAACCAGATAACGCCATAAAATCAGGATCGCCCAAACCATAACGCGTATCGTTATTTGTTTGCTTCTCAAACCCGGACACGACCAACATTTGACCTGATTCCATAATAACTTCTTGCATAAAACTGCGTTCTTCAACTTCGGGTAATTGCAAGGTAACCTCGCCAATCGTTTGGCTGGACATTTTGATTAATTCACGCACAGACATTCTGAACAGCAACAATATTTTCCCGTTTTCCAGCACATTTGGCAACAACTGCATAGCAAAACCTGTTTCCAAGTTATCTTGATCCACAGTTGATGATTCCACAGATGTAAATGTACGCGATTCAAATCGTTTAATATAACCTGTGGTACGCGTATTATTTACCGGGGCAACACGATTATTACGCGTTGTAACACCAACATTTGTAACTAAAGACACTTTACCCTGCTTGGCCAATGCCTCTATCAGCGCACTGGAACCTGCAACACCAGACAACGAACCATTGTTTATATCATCAGATGTATATGCGCCGGCTGTTTCAACACCATTAACCAAATGCGTTGCACCTGTCATTGCCGACAATGTATTAGATAATACAGCAATATTCATTGAACTGGCCTCGGTCGCGGCTAAATTATTCTTGGGATTTGCAACGATATTCAATCCTGATGCCGCGTTAATCGCCGCCGCCAAATTCAGGCCAAATGCCGAATTATTAGTAATTGATACCTGTAATACTTTTACATCAATCGTTACCAGTTGCGACAATCTGCGGTTTTGACGCGCAATATATTCACCAACACGCGTCTGCACAGACGGTGGCGCGGTAACTGTTATTGTTCCTAAACTGCGCGAAACGGTAAATTCCGCGTTATCAGTATTACCAATAATAGATGCGATTGTCTTTTCAACCTCTTCCCATTCGCGCAATGTTGATTCCAAAGACACCTGCGTTCCTTCATCTGTCTGAACAGATGATTGATACGACACATCTGTCCCCAGCGCATATAATGTAAATGTTTTTGTTTCTGTTTCGTAAAACACAATAGAACTTTTGTCATAGTACCACAGCAAATCTAAATCTGTTGCGACCTGGGACAACAAATCCGACAGTTTCCCAGTGTAGGCAATATTCATTGTCCTTTTTAATTTTTCAGAATTAATTTGGCTGTCTATTTTTACCTGGATACCTGTAATGGAATTTATATTATTTGCAAACACTTGCAGTGTAACAGGTTCGTTTAACAAAATTGTTACACCTGTATCCGTCTCAAACTGGGATGGCAGATTATTTTTGTGTTCCAACACGGTTGATTTATTACCCAACCAAACACCTTCGGACATAGAAACAGTATCGCCACTGGCGACCTTGGCGCGTGGATTTTTTGCCATCTCAAACGCGTCATACGCATTGATAAAGTTTTGATCAACTGCGGCCGCAACCTTGGCAGATTCTTTTTTTGCACAACCTGCCACCATCGTGCCGACAGCCAAACATAACACAAAAAGTTTTAATACTTTTTTCATTTCCTATGCTCTCCCAAATGTGTCATCCTGTTAATGGATTATTACTCCTCGGTGGTGGATACGACTAAAACACGATTTCCCTTGTAAAATTTTGCATATGGGATTGGTGTTGCACGACCAAAGTTCCGCACCAGCGCAGATGCAACATCAACGAAACGTCCCTTGAACACCGCACTGGCCTCTATCGGGTATTCGCGCGATGTTGCCCATACTAAATCCCAACCATCTTTATCACACCAACTTTGCAAAACTTCGCGTAATGTTTGTCCATTTGCAACAACCCAAGACCGCACCTGGTCTGGTAATTCTGGGGCCGCATCCGCATCTGTTGTTACATCAACAACAATATCACCGCGAACAGATTTTGTTGATTCTGTTGTTGCATCATCCATCGCCAACCAACGCAATTTTTCTGTTTCGCTTAATTTACTTTTCGCAACATATGTATCGTAATCGTTTACATATCCACCACAACGATTGTATGGTCCACGTGATACAGCCAATACACTGCCACCGTCATCTTCCAGAATTTCACGATGCAACAACGGCATTTCTGCGCCATTATAACATTCGTTATCAAACCCCGCCGGGATTTGCATACCATGCACCATATCTGCACCACCCGACCATTGGTTACCGGCACCGCTCATATTTATATTATTTTCAACAACCATATCATCACCAATTTTGGAAACAATACGAATATTATCTGCGCGTCGTGGCACAGGCGTTTGCGCGACCACAGGTGTACGCACATTACTGCACGCACCACGATCACATGTAACTTCTACGTCTGCATCAGAACCAACTAATGGCCACGCAGGCACTTCGGTTTCTTCAACGATATCTTCATACACATTATCATCAATCCGACGATATTCTTCGTCATAAAAAACCTCACTCGTTACAACTTGGTGAACATTATCTTCGGCGAAACAATAACCCGCCGCAGTTGCAAACATCGCTATTATCAATATCTTACGAAACATAAGATTATCCTTTCCTAATATTTTTTATACCTTCTTTCTTGCTTATTATATCAACTTGACCGAATCTGTGCAAGACCTAAAAAACACTCTAAAAAATGATTTTGTGTGATTTACCAAAAGATAAAATCGCGCGAATCGGAAAAACATGATATACTTGGGTATGTCCAAAACCAGGGAAAAGAAATGCAAGACACTTTTGTTTTTATAATATTGGGCATTATTGCCGTTATATGTGGCATAATTGCATGGTCAATTTATCGTATATCTGTACAAAACAAGCAAATAAACAAAACTCTGGAATATCAGTATAATTTGATTGTAAAAATGCAATCTGTATTAAAAAGCAAATATGCCACCAATGCGGTTGCAGAACACGCAGAAATTATTTATCAAGACTTGTTACAATGTTTGATTCCGATTATGGCGGCGATTGATATAATGCCCCGCCAGACATCTGAACACCCGTTATGGCGGGCGATTGGCGGCATTATGGATGAATATGCAAAAAATCCGTTTGCATTGGAAAAGTTGCGACGCGCAATTAAATTAGATACCGAGGTTGCACGCAACCTGGATAATTATATGTCGCACGCAGACAGATTGTTGCAACACTTGGGCAATACAGAACCAGACGGTATTTTGGCGCAAACATTTACAAATGGATTGTTGGGACAATCACTGACCCTGTTTGCCCAGGCAAAAGCATTGGCAACCCAAGAAAATTAATATAATTCTGATTGCCGATTGCAAATTTCTGATTTATATTAACAATTGCTATGGCAAAAATATCTGAAAATCTTGTGCATAAAATATCCGCGATACGCAATGAACCAGATTGGTTGTTGCAATGGCGACTGGCGGCATTGGATGCATGGAAAAAAATGCACGAGCCACACTGGGGCGAAATTAATTATGCGCCGATTGATTATAATTCATTAAATTACTTTAATGAACATCCACAAATTGATAACAGCGAATTAAAACAAACCTATGAAAAAATGGGGTTGCCAGAATCAGAACAACGTGCGTTGATGGGAATGGCAACAGATACGGTAATTGACAGCAAATCTGTTCACACATCATTCACAGATGAATTAAAAAGACTGGGGATAATATTTTTGCCTTTTTCTGATGCTGTGCGCGACTATCCAGATTTAGTAAAAAAATACCTGGGGACTGTTGTATCAAATACAGATAATTTTTATGCGGCACTGAATGCAGCGGTATTTTCAGATGGTACATTTGTATATGTTCCGCCAAACACCAAATGCCCCATTGATTTGGCCAGTTATTTCAGAATTGAAACCGCCAAAATCGGTCAGTTTGAGCGAACGCTTATTATCGCCGATTCTGGTGCTGAATTATCTTATATGGAAGGTTGCAGTGCCCCACGTCGCCCAAACCACCAATTACACAGTGGTGTTGTTGAAATCGTTGTACACGATAATGCATATGTAAAATATGCAACTGTGCAAAATTGGTATCGTGGCGATAAAAATGGTGATGGGGGGATATTAAATTTTGTAACTAAACGCGGTCGGTGTGATACAAATGCACGACTGGATTGGACCCAGGTAGAGATTGGCTCTGCTATGACTTGGAAATATCCATCAACTGTATTATCTGGCGACAATGCAAAATCAGATTTTTATTCATTAACAATTACGCGCGATATGCAACAATCTGATACAGGCACAAAAATGATTCATATTGGAAATAACACTGTTTCTAATATTATATCGTATGGCGTTGCAATGGATAAATCTGTCCAAACATTTCGCAGTTTAGTGTCTTTTAACGGATACGAATCCAGGAACGCATCAAAATGCGATACGCGCATAATTGGCAACACCGCCACAGCAAACACAATTCCGACAATTGTTCACAACAATGGTGAAAACGTGCAAAGCCACGAGGCATCCACAGGCGCAATTGATGCAAAGCAATTATTGTACCTGGAACAATGCGGTCTGGATACAGATACCGCCACTGCACTGATAATTGGCGCAACGGCGGCACCGATTTTATCACGACTGCCAATGGAATTTTTGGTAGAATCAAAACAATTAATACAAATGGCAATATCAAAAGACTAAAAAATGTTAGAAATAAAAAACTTGTCCGTATCAATGGGCGACAAACAATTATTACAAGATATAAACCTGAACATAAAACGTGGGGCACGCGTGCTTTTGCGCGGACATAACGGCAGTGGTAAATCCACATTGGCGCACGCAATTTCAGGCAATCCAGAATATAAAATAGATTCTGGGAAAATTATTTTTGATGGACACGATATAACAGATGAAAACGCAACCACGCGTGCACTGATGGGAATATTTTTGGGCGCACAACATGTACCAGAAATTCCAGGACTGACAGTTATCAGTTTATTAAAACATTCTGCGGCGGCGCACACACATTTTAATACAGGTCGCGATTTATCAATGGCTGAATTTTTGGAAAAATTGGAACGGTTGCGCGAATCGTTAAACATTCCACGCGAATGGTTGAACCGCAGTGTAAATGTTGGTTTTTCTGGTGGCGAACGCAAAAGACTGATGTTATTACAATTACGTATGACAGAACCAAAATTTGCAATACTGGACGAACCAGATTCTGGTGCAGATGCTGACACACTGGGGTTAATTGCAGATACAATTTCACAACAACACAACACCACATTTTTAATAATCAGTCATCAAAAACAATTTGCAGATATGATAAAAATCACAGATATAAGCACTTTGTCAAACGGGCAAATTGTGATAAAATAAACACATCGTTAATAAAAAAGGAAAGAAAGATGTTAAAGAAAAAAACAGCAAAAAAAACATCACAAGCAACACAAAAAAAATCAAATGTTGCCACACGCACTTTGGCATCATGGATTTGGCGGACACCAATTAAATTTGCCACATTAGTTTTGTGTTTATCTATATTTATCAGTTTGATTTATGGCGCATTGGCAACTGCATTAGATTGGTCAATGTCCGGCAAAACTGTCGCGATATTGGCGACAATAATAAATCTGTTTGGAATATATAAACTGGTTAAATGGTTACGAACAGATTTGTTTGACAGACGCAGTTCTGTCGCAGTTTTAACCAGTTCCGCGATTGCCGCGTGTTTTGCAATGGCATTATTTGCAGCAATATTTATGCTTGTTGCACCTGTGTTATGGAATACTTATGCTGTATCAAACACAAAATTAATCTTTGGTTTAATTGGCGTGTTGATGATTGCATTAATTGCAACATATATAATGGGACTGGGCGTTGTAATTATGTATGCGTGTTACTTGCGTGGGATTGGTCTGGGTATGTCGCGAATCAAAGCATTATTAACATTACCATTTTGCGTAATGTGGGTGCCGGGCTATATTATGAACGATGCAAAAAAATTAGATTCACGTGTTGAAATTCGCAGTCGCACATTTACCACATTAACAGATTGGATTGTTGCCCACCCACGCAATTCATATATTGCATTGGCATTACTGTGTATCACAGAATTATTGTGTCTGTGGGGTGGCGGTGTGCTGTGGAATTTGACCGTTGTATTAACGCCTGTTGTTCTGTTCTTTATCTGGCGTGGAATTGTTGGGAAAGAACATTTACAAAAAACAATAAACAAAACATTCGCGACAATCGCGGTTATTATAAATATTATGATATTGGCATATATGTTGGGAACGGCAACAACAGTACAACCAACACAACCAAATATGGATGTTATTGATATAACAGACACCATCCAACCAATCACAGAATAAACAAAGGTAGCAATATGCGCGGATTTCTGATATTTTCTGGTCTGGTATTTTTTCTGTGGCTGGGGCGGTCTATTATAATTCCGCTGATGGTGGCGGCGTTTTTATGGTATTTAATAAATGCTGTTGCCGCATATTATCGCAAGGTAATGCCACCCTATTACTGTGAAGTACATTCGCGTAATTGGTTATGTATATTTTCTAATTGGCTGGCGATTGTTTTATCTATTTTGACATTGGGTGGAATAATTTATGTATTTGTTACACAAATTCAACCAATGTTTACAGAACTGATGTATGCCCTGCCCCAGATTCAAGATAAAATCGCAGACATGGGGGAATATATATCTGACGAAATCGGAATCGCGTTTGATATGTCGTTGGTGCCGAATATATCAGAAATCGCGTCCAAGTTGGGAACGGCGGCGGCTGGTTTCGCAACATCTATTGGTTTGGTGTTGATATACATACTGTTTATGTTTGTTGAACAGAGTACATTTAATAAAAAGTTTGCGCATTTGGTTACAAACAAAACACAATCTAAAAAGATGCGTTATATCTTGGACAGTATTGATGACAATATGAAAAAATACTTGTTTATGAAGACTATGATTTCTGCGGCAACAGGAATAATGTCGTATTTATGGTTACGAACAATCGGACTGGAATTTCCAGGCGTGTGGGCATTCATAATATTTATGATGAATTACATACCAACAATCGGTTCTATTATTGCGTGCGCAATGCCGATATTGTTTGCGATGACTGTATCAACAACACTGCATTTACCAATTTTAACTGCTGCGGGTTTGATTGGATTACAGATTTTATTTGGAAATATTTTGGAACCAAAGTTAACAGGAAAAACATTAAACCTATCAACACTGGCAATTTTAATAAACCTGGTGTTCTGGGGTATGATTTGGGGTGTGGCAGGTATGTTTTTCAGTGTACCATTATTGGTGGCAACATTTATTATCACCGCACAATTTGATTCAACACGTTGGATTGCTGTGTTGTTGTCGGCCGATGGAAACATTCCAGATAAAAAAGAAGATTGATAATCTTGTTTTGTGTTATTAGTTAATATTGTTTAACCTGTTCATAACACTGATTGCATTTTCCAAAATTACACGGGCAGATTCTGAATCCAATTTTTCTTTGATATCACGAACGTGCACGCGTCCCATTGATTCTTGGGCAAATGCAGACGACAATGTTTCATCAATAAAGCATATCGGTAAATCTGTAATTTTCGCCAAATCATTTGCAAATTCGCGCACGCGCAATGTTGTATCAGATTCACCCCCATCCATCCGCAAAGGCAACCCAATTACAATACCAACACACCTTTCGGATTTTGCCAAATCAGCAATACGCTGTGTGGCGTCTATTCCCCCACGCACCGCAGGACGCGTAAAAATAAATACACGGTCTGGACCAGACACCGCAACCCCAACGCGCGCCGCCCCCCAATCAATTCCAATTATGCGCCCCACGCGCGGAAAGTCCTTGAAATCTGGCAAAATCATTGTATAATTCCTTTTACTTTTTAATATAGGATTAGAAATGGCATTTAGCAAGCAACAATTACATAAATTTGCAGACCTGATACGAATTGATATCACGGATGACAAACTGGAAAAAATGAATATTGATTCTGTGATTGAATGGCTGGATAAATTACAAAGAATTGATACAACCGGGGTTGATGCAATGTTAAACCCCGCAGAACATGAATTACCATGGCGCGATGATGTGGTAACAGACGGCGGTATTCGCGACAGTGTGTTAAAAAACGCACCTGATAATGCCGGCGTATCACGTGGATACTTTGCTGTACCAAAAGTTATGGATGGAGAATAATATGAAAAACGATGAATTTGATGTTTCTATTGATGTGTTGAATTTATCAACACGTGCATCTAATACCTTAAAAGGTTATGGGGATATACGCACCATTGGTGAATTGTTAAAACATCAAGATAATTTACACCATATACGCAATATGGGTAAAATCACCTTGGGTGAAATAAATATGAAACTGGCCATGTATTTTAATGAAAATATGAAATATAAAACTGTATCTGAAATGCAGACAGCCAGTCAAACGCTGCAACAACAATCCCGCGATATTCAATTAAAAATCGCCGAACACAAACGGAAAATTGCAGAACATACCCAAGCAATACAGGAACTGGAAAAACAGAAAATCAATTGCAATGCCCAATTACAATTTTTGACAAATTTAATTATGAAAAACACCAAAGGTAAATAAATATGATAAACCTGACCATAACAGAGGCATTAAAGAAATTAAAATCGCGCGAAATATCTGCGACCGAATTGGCGCGTGCACATATTGCGCGTATTGAAAAATATGGTACGGAATTAAATTGCTATATTACAACCACACCCGAACGCGCACTAAGCGATGCGGCAAATGCCGACAAACACTATGCAGACGGCACTGCGCGCGCATTGGATGGGATACCAATTGGAATGAAAGATTTGTTTGCGACCCGCGGTATTCGCACAACTGCGGCATCAAAAATGCTGGAAAATTTTGTCCCGGAATATGAATCAACTGTTTCACAAAAGTTTATCGATTCGGGTTCTGTATTGTTGGGTAAAACAAACCTGGACGAATTTGCGATGGGCACTTTCAGTAAAACATCATATTTCGGTGCACCAATTAACCCATGGCAAAGAACACGTAAATTAACGGCTGGCGGATCATCGGGTGGTTCTACATCGGCGGTGGCATCGGGTCTGGCCATGGGCGCAACCGGCACAGACACCGGGGGATCAATTCGTTTTCCGGCATCTATTACGGGGTTGGTTGGGGTAAAGCCAACATACGGTTTGTGTTCGCGTTGGGGTTGTGTTGCGTTTGCATCCAGTTTAGATACCCCAGGGCCCATTGCACGCACAGTAAATGATGCGGCGTTAATGTTATCTGTTATGACAGGACACGATGATAAAGATTCAACATCGTCTTATCATTCTTTTGATTTTGATGGCGAATTAAAACCGATACTGAATACTGGCAAAAAAATTCGCGTTGGTGTTGTAAAGGAATTTGCAAATGTTGATGTTTCGCCAGATATGAAACGCGTGATGGATGCGCGAATCGCCGACTTGAAATCAAACGGTGCCGAAATAGTAGAGGTTTCAATTCCAAACATATTGGATGCATTGGCGGCGTATTATATCATCGCCCCAGCCGAGGCTTCATCAAACCTGGCACGATATGACGGTATGCGTTATGGTCTGCGTGTAGAAGGTTCTGATTTGGTTGATACATACAAAAAGACGCGCGCCGCCGGTTTTGGTGATGAAGTACAACGCCGATTGATTATCGGTACAGCAGTGTTGTCCAGTGAATCATACGATGTATATTTTATGCAGGCCGCACGTGTGCGTCGTTTAATTGCAAACGCATTTAATTCTGCATTCCAAAATTGCGATTTTATCATATGTCCATCGGGGGCAAACACCGCATTACCATTGGATTCAGATTTAACACCATTGGAATACTATGCATTGGATTTATTTACTGTGGCAATGAATCTGGCGGGCATCCCGGCGGTATCTGTACCCGCAGGATTGGCAGAAAATGGTCTGCCGTTGGGGGTTCAGGTTGTTGCACCAATGTTTCATGATATGGACATGATGCGTATGGCACGCCATATTGAACAATTTGCAAATATTGATAATCGTCCAACAATCATTATGGGTGAATAAAAAATGGAAGAAAAAAAGATTACTTTTAGACTGGATGGATGTTTATATATTGTTTTATTATCTGCATTATGCGGAATTGCGATTAATGAATGCAAACGTTCGCAAATGCGATTAAACCAAGACAAAACCAAATATGAACAAGCAATGAAACAATCTGCAATCAATGATTCAATAGCAAGAATAAGATAAAGGTAAAAAAAATGGTGGCTAGGAACGGAATCGAACCGCTGACACAGGGATTTTCAGTCCCTTGCTCTACCAACTGAGCTACCTAGCCAACGGGGCAAATAATAAGGCACAAAAAACAAAAAAGCAAGGAAAAATAAAAAATGTTCACTATACACGGCAAAACAGGCGATTGGGAATTGGTAATTGGGTTGGAAACACATATAGAAGTGCTGTCTAATTCCAAGTTATTCAGTGGTGCATCTGCGGACTATAATCCGACCGTTGCCCCCAATACCCAGGTTTCAATGGTTGATGTGGCAATGCCTGGCATGTTGCCTGTATTAAATAAATATTGCGTTGAACAGGCAATTAAATTTGGTCTGGGGATAAATGCAGAAATATCAAAACGCAGCATTTTTGCCCGTAAACAATATTTCTATCCTGACCTGCCCCAGGGATATCAGATTTCACAACCACCCGAAGTCGCACCAATTGTTGGTCGCGGCCATATTGAAATTATCGGCGATGATGGCAATCCAAAAAAGATTTTAATTGAACGTGCGCACCTGGAACAAGATGCAGGAAAATTAAAACACGATGTACATCCAACAAAATCTTTTGCCGATTATAATCGTACAGGTGTTGCATTGTTGGAAATCGTTACATTCCTGGACACAAAAAATCCAGAAAATAATTCGTACATTTCGTCCCCAGATGAAGCCGAAAGATACCTGCGACAAATTCGCGAAATCGCGCGCGCCCTGGGCGTATCACGCGCAAATATGGAAGAAGGTTCTATGCGTGCCGATGTAAATGTTTCGGTAAGACGCGTTGGTGAAAAAACATTCCGCACACGTACAGAAACCAAAAATATGGTGTCGTTTAAGTTTATTAAAACCGCCATTGAGTATGAGGCACGCCGTCAAATTGAAATATATGAAAATGGTGGCGAAGTTTCCCAGGATACTATGCGTTTCCACGCAGATGATGGCACCACCAGCGTTATGCGCAGTAAAGAAGATGCGTTGGACTATCGCTATTTCCCAGACCCAGACTTATTACCACTGGTTATAACTGATGATATGATTGAACGCATTCGCAAGACATTACCAGAATTGCCGGCGGCGACACGTGCGCGGTATATGGGGCAATATGGTCTGTCGGAATATGACGCAACGCGCCTGACAGAAACAACAGATGTTTCACATTGGTATGATGCGGCGGTTGGTGATAAACCGATACGTGCCAAACCGATTGCAAACTGGATGATTTCTGAATTGTTTGCACACCCAGAAAACTATGATATAGAAAATCAAAAGTCTGGCACAGTTGACGGTATGCGCATAATAACACCATCTGATTTAGCAGAATTGGTTGATATGATTGCAGCATCTGAAATCAACGGTAAACAAGCCAAAGAAATCTTTATTAAAATGTTGGACGGCGAAACCGGCACACCACATGAAATTGCGAAAAAATTCGGTATGGAACAAATCACCGATACATCCGCAATCGAATCAGCGGTGGATGCGGTTATTGCTGCAAATCCAGCACAAGTAGAACAATATCGCGGGGGCAAAGTTGGCTTGCTGGGCTTCTTTGTTGGGAATGTGATGAAGGCAACGGCGGGTCAGGCAAACCCGGCGGTTGTAAATGAAATATTAAAGAAAAAATTAGGATGAAAAAAATGTTAACAATTGCAAAATTTATAGAAAAATTTATAAATCAACAAATTAAAAAAATACAAAAAATGCGTATGGAAATGGGTTATAAATCTGCGTTGCGTACAGATATTAAACCAGATGCGACACATGAAAAATACCGTGATGCATATAATGCCAAACGCACAGTTATTCAGAATAAACAAAAATCATTTAACAGAACAATGCATAAATAAAAGGATAAAGATATGCAAATAATACAATTAGATTATGATATTATCACAGGCAGCAAATATTCATTGAAAAATGTACAATTATTGTCTTTTGATGCGCCACATAAAATATCAACACAAAAATTAAAATACACATCAAATGTGCATGGCAAAAATGTAAAGCATACACGCACAGTGTACGTATCAGATCGTGCAAAAAATCGTGAACGCGCAGCAACCGCGGCATTATTGATGTCGGCAAAACAGAAATAAATTGCACCATATGCAGAAATTCTTTATTCACACTTTTGGTTGCCAGATGAATGTATATGATGGCATGCGTATTGCTGCCATGTTGCGCGCACGCGGGATGACTGAAACATCTGAACTGAGTGATGCGGACATAATCATATTAAACACTTGTTCTGTACGCGAAAAGGCGACGGATAAAGTTTTTTCTGCACTGGGGCGCATCAGACTTGCCAAAAAACCATCTGCATTGTTGGGAATTGTTGGTTGCGTTGCACGTGAAGTTGGGTCTGGCGCATTTCGGCGTGTACCTGAATTAAACTTTGTGTTGGGGCCGCAAAGTTATCATAAATTACCACAAATTTTAGATAATCCCGATTCGCCATTATTAAACATTGACCTAGGTGGCCTGGAAAAATTTGACGAAATGCCACAAATGGATTCTTCGCCGGCGGTTGCATATATTCCAATCCAAGAAGGTTGTAATCACGTCTGTACATATTGTATTGTCCCATTTACGCGTGGTCGTGAAATATCGCGTCCATATGCGGATGTTGTACGCGACACAAAACATGCCGCCCAAACTGGCGCGATAGAAATTTGTTTTCTGGGGCAAAATGTAAATGGATATAAATATGAAAATTATCGGCTGTCGGATTTAATTCGTGCAGCCGCCACCCTGCCCAAAATAAAACGCATTCGTTTCACATCCAGTTATCCAACCGAGATGACCGATGATTTAATTGAAATGTTTGCCATTGAACCAAAATTATTACCGTTCTTGAATATGCCGATACAAAGTGGTTCGCCAGATGTTCTGAAACGTATGAATCGTCCATATTCACTGGATTCATATATTGATATTGTGAACAAACTGCGCGTGGCGCGACCAGACATACAAATATCATCTGACTTTATTGTTGGGTTCCCAGGCGAATCGGATGATGATTTTCAGCAAACAATGGATATCGCACAACGAATTAAATATATCAATTCTTTTACATTCAAGTATTCACCACGTCCACACACCGCCGCTGCAATTATGCCAGACCAGGTGCCTGAAAACATAAAAAAGGAACGTCTGTATAAATTGGATGCGATGCTGTCTGAAATTCAACGCGAATTTAATGTATCGTGTGTTGGTAAAACACTGGAATGCTTATGCGAAGGCGCAGATAAAACCGGCAAACACACCATATACCGCACGCCATATATGCAACAATGTATTGTAAACATTGACCCAAATACCGCACCGCAAATGGCAAAAATAAAAATTACCAATGCAAATAAAGCATCCCTGCGCGGGGAATTTGCCTAGAACATAAAATGCGCGCCAACTGATAATTTATATGCCGTATAATCATCTGCACGCACAACGCCAATTGTTAAATCGCCACCCGCGGCATCCATGGCAGACCAAATAGACATCTTTGCTTCTGCATTTAATGTGCGATTGCTGTCCATATACGCACGAAATCCATATCCGTATCCCAAACCATATGTCAAAAATCCATAGCCTGCATTTATTCCACCACGCAATATGGAATCTGTTTCTGACATTCCGATAATTTCACTGCGATGTGATGCCACACCAATAATTGGTGCAACAAAGAATTTATTCTGAAAATAAAAACGATGCTCAAAATCCATCGCACCATAAATATCTGTACCAGATTTTGCTGATTTTGCCGATTCGCCATCAAACACAAAATCTGAATCAAAATCTGCATATGTTGCACCAAATGTTGCGCGAACAATATCTGTATAACTGATATTATAATTTGCACGAATACCACCACCATACATAACTGCACCAAAATCATTTATATCATCAGACCAATCCAGCACACCAAGCGCGCCGTATGCAGAAACATAAAAATTTGGGGATGTGTGCAATCCTATATTGAAATTTCCAGAATAAATACTGAAATCATCTGATATAACATACATTGCGCGCACCGCCCCATCAGGCATATCGGAACGCGCAGCAAATTCATTCACCAGCATATCATCAAATGTGCGAATGGGCCGCATCATCAATTTCGGATTTATACGAACACTGCGCGACATTATATCGTTTAGTTCTGCCATACTGGTCGCAGAATCAAGTGCACGCAACAATTTATCATCTGGGTTTGATTCGCGCACCCTGTTCAAGAATTCGCCTGTTTTATTATGCAAGATTTTAACATAATCTGTTTCGCGCAACGCACGCACATATAATTGACCATCATTCACGCTTGTTTGATACGTCATTAATGGATTTGAGGTTCCAGAATAAACATACGCACGCCCATCGCCCGATACAGACAACGGCACACTTTGATTATAAATCCCGTTTTCATCTGGCGCATACAGAAACACATTTCCAACCAACCTGACTGTGCCTAAATCCGCAAAATCACAATCCAACATCAATGTTGAATTTTCCAGTATGATTGTGTCTGTTTCACCCTTGATACTGGCAATTGCAGATAAAGACAACATATTTGCATCTATAACATTTATTGTATGCGCCCCAGATACCGATAATTGTGTTATATCACTTGGGTTTGTTATCATTTGGAAAAACTGGGCATTACCATTTAATATTATTTGTCCTGATATCGTTCCGGAATTATACATATACAAACGCAATGGATTATTGACATTAATGTTGCCATTTATATTTCCATAGTTTTGTAAATATAACGATTGTGTTATATGCACGTTGTTTATATTTACACCTGTATCAATAATAGTATATTCCGACATATTATAATTACTATCTGAAATATCAGATGATATATGTACAAAATCAGATGCGAGAGTACTATTCGCAACCAGACACAAACCAAAAGAAAACAAACGCAAAAACTTCATACCTGACGAAAGTCAGGTTAACACCCCAGGAAATATTTCACAAATAAAAAAACAAAAAAATCCCAAGTACACACCTTGGGATTTTTAACAAATGCTGTTTTACATTATTTTAATGTGCCCCACGCGGCATTATATCCACCATCGCGTTGCAGATAAATTTGGGCATTTTTCAACTGTTCTGCACGCATATTTGGAACCATTTGCGATGTTTCCAGTTTTCTGCTGTCGCCGGCACGCAACATTGGCAGATTCATTGTTGTACCTGTTTTATCACAGCACATATTACCATCGCCACATGGACTGCACATATGGACACGCACTGTATAATCAACGCCCGGACGCATATCTGTCAGATTTGCGTACATTTTCATGCCATTATCAGTATTCTTGAACTTAATATATCCCATATCACAATCACCACCATGACGACTGCGGGTGTATATGGTTGCCTTGACCATATTGTCATCATTTTCTGCGCGGTTATATTGATATGATATCATATCTGGTTTTGGCTGATGCTTACCATGATGATTCTTGGCGGGACACATCATACAACCCGACAACATAGCGACAACAGCCATAATTGATGCAAACAGAAATGTTTCACGAATAAAGTTTTTCATTTTTTACCTTCCTTTGGTTTAATGGTTACGAAAAACATTTTATCGCATAAATTTATAAATATCGTCAGGTTTGATTTCCCAAAAAATCCCGCCACAGCGGGATTTTTTTATTTCGTAACAGTGTCTATAATTAATTCAACAGCCCTATTTTCAACCCTGCTTTTTTCTGCCATTTTGGTCAGTCGCGCCGGATTATCAAACAAATCTGTTAATTGTGCAGATAACCATTTTGGGGTAAATTTTGCCTGCTCTATTGCAACGCCACCACCGCGCTTTGCAAAACTGGCGGCGTTTGCAACCTGGTCTGGATTTATTCCCAATGGCACAATTATCGCTGCACGTCCAATTGTTTCCAGTTCAATAACTGTGCTGGCACCACCACGTGAAATAACCAAGTCTGCATCTGCGATTGTACCTGCCATATCATGCACAAACGATAAAACATTGGCACGAATTTTATTTTCTGCATAAAATTGTTGCAATCGCGCAACATTTTCTGGTCGCGTTTGATGCGTTACAAAAATCTTTTTGTTCTTCATCTGTGCAACTGCAATCGGCACAACATCATCTAAAATCTGTGCACCCAATGAACCACCTGTTATAAACAATTTGTTTTTACCCGCAACCGCTGCACCCGCCAAACGCAAGAAATCATCCCGCACCGGCAATCCGGTATAAACAACATTTGCATTTGATTTTTCAGGGATTCCAGATACAGATGGGAAACTGGTCATCAGTGTTTTAACCCAGCGCATCGCAAAACGATTCGCACGTCCGATTGCCGCATTCTGTTCATGCAAAAATGTCGGAATTCGCCACAGATGCGCCGCAAAAACCGCTGGCACAGATGCATAACCACCAAATGCCACCACGCGCGTTGGGCGCGAAAACAAAAAACGCACCACTAATGCAATCGCGGACACCCCAATCTTGAACAAAGCATATATTTGTTTTATACGGCTTTTTGCGCCAACGCCCGATGCCCATATATGCACCATACGCGCAGATTTTGGTTTTGATTTTTTAACCATATCGCGCACACGTCCATCACACGAAATTGTAATTTTATGACCACACGCAGATAACGCATTTGCCACCGCCATGGCTGGAAAAACATGTCCACCCGTTCCACCTGTTGCAATCCATATTTTCATCCGTTCCACCTTTTATTATTTCCATTTATCTTCGCGCACTGCGGCAATTACCATACCGAATAACAAACAAAATGCGACAAACGATGAACCGCCATACGATATAAATGGTAATGTCATCCCTTTTGGCGCAAAGATATGCAATGTTGACATCATATTAATACACACCTGGGTTCCGAACAACGCCGCCGCGCCACCAGTCGCATAGAACACAAACGGATCACGCGCCGCCAATGCATCAGTTGTTAATCGCTTTAATACATACAGTAATAAACACAATAACGCACATCCCAAAATTGCGCCCAGGTCTTCTACAATGGCAGCAAAGATAAAGTCTGTATGCGCATCAGGCAATGATTGCTTTATAAATGCATCATCCCCACTGCCCAGTAATCCCCCATGCCGAATAGAATCAATTGATTGTTGAACCTGGTATGTATCACCCATGCCTGTTGCCCACGATATAACACGATTGTGAACATGCGACATTGTGAAAAACGCAAACACAAAAACCAACCCCAATGTACCAATCAGTGCTGGTATCACCATCAATGGCAATCCTGCCATAAACAGCATCGCCGAAAACACAGAAAAATACAAAATAAATGTTCCAAAGTCTGGGTGCTTTAATATTATACAAACAGTCGGTATAAACACCGCCAAATACCACCACCAACCGAAATTACGAATACGCCATACATCACGAATCTTGAATATATCTGCGCCATACTTTTCATGCATCCGCGCCAAAAACCACGCGGTCAATATAACAAAGCCCGGTTTCATAATATCAGACGGCATAACATTAAACGGCCCCAACGCCACGAATCGCGCAGAACCCTTTATCACATGGGGTGCCACCAATGTTACCATCAACAACATCAAGCCAATCGCCACATTCAGCCACGATATACGCAACATCCACTTTTTATTCAGCATACTGGCAACAAACAATGTAACAAGTCCGATAAAGTAAAACGGTAATGCCTTGATAATAAAGAAATGCCATGGTTGACCAATACGTTCCGCAGCGACCGAACCCGCCGATATCATAAACAGCATACCCACGAATATCAGGACAATCATCGCCCCCAGCAGACGCCGGTCAACCTCAAAATACCAACTGGTTAATTTGCTTTCTTCGGTGCGTTTCAGCATAGGTTTATTTTCCTATTTATCCTGCGAATTTCAACAATGCGATTGCCAATGTCGCAAACAAAATTCCGATTATAAAGAATCTGTCCACAATCTTGGTTTCATCCCAACCTTTTTCCTCAAAATGATGATGCAGTGGTGCACGCAAGAACACACGTCGACCTGTACCTGTTATTTTGCGTGTAATCTTGAAAACTGTTGTTTGTATAAATGAAGACAGTAATATCAAAACCATCATCCCCGCTGCAACCGCCATCACAATTTCTGATTTTAACAGCATCGCAACCGTACCCATCAGTCCACCCAATGCCAACGAACCGGTGTCCCCCATGAATATTGCAGCTGGCTTTACATTATACCACATAAATCCCAACACTGCGCCAACGACTGCCCCCAGTACTGCGTACAGACCGCTGGCTGTGGGTAAAAACAATACCGTATCCATAAAACCGATTCGTGTTGCACCATACAATGCAACAATTAACACAACCATCACCGGCAAATATAATTTCCCCAGCATCCCATCCAAACCATCTGTAATATTTGTTGCATTTGCCGACCCGCAAATTACAAAGTACGCAAACACATAATAGAAAATTCCCAAAGACCAAACCATTCCAAATGGTAAAGACAATGACAGTGCTGGAACATACAACGGCATTGTATTATTTATTAAAAACGCCAGAACGATTACAAATAATGCTTCGGCCACCAGACGAAACATCGGCGACAATCCGTTTGCAGCCTTGCGCGATTGCGATGTAACTTTTTTATAATCATCAACAAAGCCTAAAAATCCAAACATTAACAATGCAGCCAGCGCAATCCAACCCGTTGGGTTATGCAGTGGCATAAATAAAATACTGCCTATAAATATTGCCAAGACAACCATTAAACCGCCCATTGTCGGCGTACCAGACTTTTTACGATGTGATTGTGGCACATTTTCACTGATGGGCTGTCCATGTCCCTGGATGCGATGCATCAATCTGATGAACATAGGCATACACAGCAGCATTATTACAAACGCAACCACAAACGCGGCACCGAATTGTGTCCAACCACTGGCAAAAAATCCAACGCCACGCGACAGAAAAAAATTAGTCAGCATAAAAAACTCCTTTTCTTTATGCTGACTATTTTATCACAAAACTATGACGAAATAAATTTTATTATAGAAATTATTTACATTCAATCGGGTCTTCGTCATTCAAGAACATTGTCCAATCATCCCCCTTGGACCACAGGGTTACATTTGTATCGTTCAGCACACCGACATAACGTGCGCCCGATGCAGACGGTGCCAATGTTAAATCCAAATCATCGCCGTTTATAATGGCATGCAACATTGAACCATCTTCGGAAAAATTCATCTGAATATTATAATCACCGCATATAATATTACTTTTTGGCGCGCGTTCACACGCAACCAAAGTAAATACTGCCAACGTGCATAAAAGTATTTTTTTCATTGCCCCACCTTCAATTTATTTAACGATTATGATTTTATCATAATTTTATGCAAAAGTACACTTAAAATACGCCACCAACCACAGGTGCATTTGCAGGAGCAAGATTTTCAGCATCACCATTATTATAATATGCCTGTACAGGTGCGGGATTTGGCGATTGACCGGGCTTAAACGCTTCGGTAATAATTGTGCCATCTGGGTCGGCAGATGCGGCGGCACCACTGCGACGATTAACACGCACAAAACTCATTCCGTCTGGCACAGAAAACGGCTGATTCTTTTCGTTTGCCAATGCAACATTCATAAAATCTGCGAACACGCGGGCGGCCATATGACTGCCTGCGCCCTTGCCCAGCGAACGTGGCGTATCATACCCCAGATAGACCCCAGCAATAATATTTTTAGAAAAGCCTACAAACCAGACATCTTTGACATCGTTCGTTGTACCTGTTTTCCCGGCAATTGTATGACCGGGGACCTGGGCCTGGCGACCAGTACCACGTTCAACCGCCCCTTGTAAAATTGATACAATTTGATATAAACTTTGCGCATCCGACAATGGTTCTGTTGCATCTGCAATATCTGGCGGTAACAATTCATCATTCCATTCAATCATATCAGGAACCGCAGAACCAACAACGCGACCATACCTGTCTTCTATGTAATCAACCAGTTTGGATTGAATTTTATGTCCACCATTTACAAACGCAGAATACCCCAACACCAATTTTTCCAGTGTTGTTTCACCCGACCCCAACGCCAAAGACAAATTCATATTGCGCATATTTTCTGGATACACACCGAATCGCTGGGCGGTGTCAATAGATGTACGCACACCAATTTGTTCAACTAATCTGACAGTTGGCACATTGCGTGATGTTTCCAGCGACAGACGCATTGGCACATCACCCAAGAATTTTTTATCATAATTTTCAGGTTTCCATAGACTATCATCTTCGCGCCAACCAACAATCGGTGCATCTAATAACAGCGCCTGGGGCGACATACCTTGTTCCAGTGCCGCCAAGTAAATAAAAGGTTTTATCGTACTGCCAATTTGACGATATGCCTGGGTTGCGCGGTTAAAAGAACTATCTGCAAAAGAATAACCGCCCGTCATTGCCAATACGCGTCCTGTATGCGGATTCATTGCGATAATTGCGCCCTGTAATTTATCACCACGTCCGTTATTATATGCATCCAGTTCTTTTTTCAGCGCCGCCGCCGCTGCGCGTTGTAATTCTGGGACAATGGTTGTTTTTATATACAAACCGTCATTATATAATGTATCACGTCCCAATTTTCCCAACAGTTGCCGCCGCACATCTTCGGCAAAGTATTGAAAATCATCTGCCATTTGCGCGGTAAATCCACTGTTAATATTTAATTCTTCGGCGGCGGCGGCATCTGCGTCTGCACGACTGATAAATCCTTCGGCAACCATACGATGCAAGACATAGTTTCGCCGTTCTACTGCCCTGTCCCTATCATTTGGTGCCTTGGGCAAGGACGCCAAAAATGCACATTCTGACAAAGACAATTCTTTAACCGGCTTATTAAAATACATCAATGCCGCCGACCCAACGCCATATGCACGCGCCCCCAGGAATATCTGGTTCAGATACAGTGTCATAATATGTTGCTTAGAAAAAGTGCGTTCCAGGCGCAACGCCAAAATTGCTTCTTTTACCTTGCGCGATAGTGTTCTGTCCGATGACAGGAAAAAGTTCTTGGCAACCTGTTGGGTAATTGTTGATGCGCCAGAAAACTTTGTATTAAAACCAACTGCACGCATCAAATTATTGGCGGATGCGCGCAAAATTCCCTGAACATCAATACCCGGGTGTGTCCAGAAATTTTGGTCTTCGGCGGCAACAAATGCATTAACCAATTGTGGCGGCATATCGTTAAAATCAATAACCACACGCCGTTCTTCGGCATATTCAATCAGCAAAGACCCATCAGATGCATACAGTCGTGTTGCAACCGGTGGCGCATATGTTGCCAATTTTTTATAATCAGGCAAATCATTTCCATATATCAGCACCAATCCCGCTAAAGCCGCAACCACGGCGACAACGCACCAGAATATAATATGCAGGAAAACACGACCTAACTTCTTGAATTTCATAATATGTAACATTGTAAAATATTTAATAGCGATTTGCAAGGGGGCAAAAAAGATTTATGATTTTTTGGTTGCTGGTCCTTTCGTTACTCTCTGCCCTGTGATAAAAAAACACTAACAACATACAACCTGCAACCAAAAAAAATCGGCTTGCGCCGATTTTTTATTAGAACATAAATCTGACACCGATATCGCCACCAAAGTTGTGTAAACCAGATTCAATATTGACATAATTATAACGCGCCGCAACATCAACCGCAAAACGATTCCAGTCAAATGTTACACCAACTGAACCCATACCTGTGAAACGTGTTTTGGCATCGCTGTCATAACCATAGAATTCAGAATCTTGTTTAACTTTGGAAAATGCCAGACCTGCACCAACACCGATGAACGGACGAATGATTTCATATTCGCTGTATTCCCAATATGAATTCCACATCAATGTCTGCAATTCTGTCTTTACAGATGTTCTGCCGGCATCGCCAAATGTTGCAGTATCTTTTGACTTTCCATACAGCGACCATTCAATTTCACTGCGTACGGTATCGCACATTTCCAAGCCCAATGCCGCGCGTCCTTGCCATACTGTATCGGTCATAGATTTTTTAGAATCTGCCAAACGGTAATTCAGGTTGTTATACCCCAATCCCCCGCGCAATCCCATATATACATCCAGTCCCATGAACTGTAAATCACTGCTGTCTGCCATACCACTGTGTCCAGCGAATGCCGGCACAGACATCATAACGGCCAAAGTTGATATTAAGATTTTCTTCATTTTCTCTCCTTTTGGTTATAAAGATTGGATATCAACATATAATCAGTTTACCAGATGAAATCGCAGATTTATATAGGTATGGATACCCAAACCACATATGATAAAAACTTGCAATTGGCAGAAAAAAGATTATAATGCGCGTTGCGTACGGTTTTGGATGCGTAGCTCAGTTGGTAGAGCAACTGACTCTTAATCAGTGGGTCCAGGGTTCGAGTCCCTGCGCGTCCACCACAAAAATTTATTAGCCCGCACAGTTTGTGCGGGTATTTATACATTAATTCACTTTTCACTATTCACTTAAAAATCGCCCCACATGGGGCGATTGTTATTTTAAGTATTTTGTTGGATTGTATGATTTTGTGCCACGCCGAATCTCAAAATGTAACTGGGGTTCTGATACCTTGCCGGTTTTTCCAACAGTTCCTATTTTATCACCAACATTAACACGCGCACCGTGGCGCAAACCAATTGTATCCAAATGCGCATATACCGTCATCCAACCATCACTATGCTGAATTATTATTAAATTCCCCATACCTTTTACTTCGTTCCCGGCATATGCAACGACACCGTTTTCTGCGGCACGCACGCTTGCGCCCATTGATGCAGATATGTTAATACCATCATTAAACAGACCTGTGGACTTTGTGCCATATGCAGACAATATTTTACCACGCACAGGCCACGAAAACTTGGACGACGAACGCGCCGCAATCTTTGGTAATTTCTGGGTTGGGTCAGACGATATCTTGGTCTGACTTTTTGTTTGGACTGGTTGCGTTTTTGGTTTTGCACTTTCTTTTTTAGGTTCTGTTTTTTTCTTCACAGGTTCTGATTTTGGCTTGGTTACCGTTTTTGGTTTGGGCGATGCTGTCTTGGTTGATACATTTGCGGCGCGCGCGTTTGCCGCCGCAACATTTGGAACCTTGATTTTCTGGCCCACGCGTAAAGTAAACGGCGCAGATAAATTATTTATAACCGCCAAATCATTGACTGGCACTGCATACTTTCGCGACAGTGAATACAGTGTATCGCCTGCCCCAACTGTTATATCCGTCAGATTCACACGTGTCGTTGTTTTGGGTGTCGTTTTTGGTTTTGGTGCGGGCTTTGGCGCTGGTTTTTGTATTTCTTTTACAACAGGTTTAGGTTCCGGTTTTACAATCGGTTTTTGTTCTATTTTTGGCGCGGTTTTTGATTCTGGTTTTGGTTGTGAAACTTTTCCTGATGGTAATTTTAGTTTTTGTCCCACACGCAGTGTATATGGCTGATTCAGATTATTTTCACGCGCCAATGCATCAACTGTTGTGTTGTTTGCGCGCGCCAACGCATATAATGTATCACCACGAACAACAATTATTTCACCAGAATTTTTTTCAGGTTCAGTTTTTGACTGTACTGTGGGTTGCGTATATTTTGGCACACTTAAAAAATCGTCTGATATTTCTGTATCTGATTCGTCTGGGACATATTCAATTTGCGGTCGTTCTGTGGGTACTGATAATAATTCTGCATCATCTGATGTATCATCAGGCGGCAAAATATAATCATCAACACTGGCATACAAAACATAATCATCTGGGGTTGTTCCGCCATATAATTCAGGCGATGCGTAAACGCCATAGTCCGTTGCCGCCGAATTATAAATTTCTGGCTGGGTATCGGGATCTGCCAGCAACGCAGGATACCTTGTTTCAATAAAATCGCCAACAGAATCTGGAATATTTGTTATTTTTGGGTGTAAATCACATGCCGATAAAATCGGCATTAAACCAAATACAAAAACCAATAACCAATTCTTCACAAAAACAATTATATCACAAAAAAGCAATTAACGCACATTTAATCGCGATGCATAAATAATAATCCTGCCTCAAACAACAAATACATTGGCACGGCTAATAAAACCTGGGATACGATATCTGGTGGTGTTAACACAGCCGCAATTATTACAATTCCACAAATTGCATATCGCCGCATCCCAGATGCCCGCGTACGCGACAAAACCCCACAACGATTTAACATTATCATTATCAATGGCAACTGAAATGCCAAACCAAACATCTTTAATAAACGCAATGAAAAAGACAAATAATCACGAACAACCGGCATTATCATTGCCGGAACCGCAGTTGATTTATTCATGTCTATAAAGAAACTAAATACGACCGGGAACAATAAATAAAATGCAAATGCCGCACCCAATACAAACAGTACAGGCGATGCAATCATTATCGGCCATATAAACCGACGTTCACGTATTTTTAATCCAGGTGTTATAAACGCCCAAATGTGCCATAATATTGCTGGCACAGTTGCACACAAACCAATCAATGCCGATAACGATAACCGTATCATAAATCCATCTGTCAGCCCTGTATACAACAGGATACCGTTTGGCCAAACATCAAACAATGGGCGCGATATAAAATCTAGAACATGTGGTGATACATACCAACCGACACCAAATAAAATTAAAAAAATCAACAACACACACATCATTCGGCGTCGCAATTCAGAAAAATGTTGCATTAGTGTCATTTTCTTCATTTTTTGCCCCTGCCCCGCCGTGTTCGCCGTACAGACACCGCATCCAGCATATCGTCTGTGGTTGTTTTAATTATATCATCAATCGGTTTTTCCAAGTCAATTTGTTCTTTGATTTTTTCAGATGCATCTGTTATACGCCACAAAATCGTGCGTACAGCGCGAACTATGCGCGCCAAAAAACGTGCCACATCTGGCCAATTTTTGGCAGGTATCACCAAAATGGCAACCAATAATATTACTAAAAATTCTGCAAAACTTATTCCGAACATTTTTTAATCATAGAATTCATCGCCACCGCCACCACTGATTGTTTTATGACGGGAAATCTGGAAATAATTCTTGTCAAAATTTGTTTTAGTTTTCAGATTACTGAACACGACGCTGGTTGTGGCACCTGTTGCATCAACCACCGTCCACGATTGTAATTTAACCGGCGATTTATCAAACACGACCGTCATATTACCCAAGCCTTCTTGACCGCGTAAATTCATCTTTAACGAAAAAGATGTTTTGTTTTCATTCGTATCAACAACATTTATATCGGCGTTACGCAAGTCTATTTTCTTTCTGATTAAAATACCCGCAGGCGTACTGGTTAATGGCACAGTCGTTATCTGGTCCAGTGATTTATCAAAGAAATATAAATCTTTGCCGTCTGCGATTAATTGAATTGGCATTTCGTTATAGTCCAAACGAACACGTCCCGGACGCAACATTGAAAACTTTCCTGTATCTGTTCTTTTTGCAGATTTTTGTGTAAAGTCCCCCGTTAAACCAGTAATCGCATTCAAGTATTTTTCAGCATTTACAACCAACTGTTTGTCCACAGCCGCATTTGCACCATACACAAACAATGCACATAAACAAGCAATGATTAGTTTTTTTAACATTTTATAACCTCCTGAATGCATCTATGACACGTTTTTCCACATTTGCCAGCGTATCCTGAACCACCGCCCCAGATGCGAACCGATGACCACCACCACCAAATGCGGTTGCAACCCCATCCACAGGACATGTACGTCCGCGGAAAGAAACGCCAATTTGATTTTCCCGTTGTTCTTTTAACAACACAACATATTCAACACCTTTTATCTGACGCAATAAAGACAACACCAATTCACCGCGTCCATCCAGATGCTTGTAATCACTGTGTGTAATTATCGCCACCGCCAGCCGACCATGATGATAAAACTTTGCATTTGCGGCACACGCAGATTCAGTCTGGACAGCACGGCGCGGTTTATCATTCATTAAATCTTGCAGATATCTAATACTGACCCCATAATCAACCAAGTCAGCCATTATCCGCAATGCTTCACCATTTCTGGTGAATCGGAAATTTCCCGTATCTGTCAATATTGCAACCGCTAACAAATTTGTAACAGACGAATCATATTCCCAACCCAATTGTTGTATTATGCGATAAATCAGAACCGCGGTTGCCGCCGCATCAGAATCATTCATGCACATATGTGCGATTGGCGCATCATTTTGATGATGATCAATTTCAATCACAAAATCAGAATTTTTTATAAAATCAATCGTGCCGCCAATATTACGTATCGTCCCATAATCTAGCAAAATCGTTAAATCAAATTTGGTTGGTTCTTCTACCTTGGCATAGTAATGCATCCATTTGCGCAACGGCACAGCATCCAAATTATCAGGAATATTTCCATCATATATACATGTACACTGTTTGTCATAATTTATTTCCAGCAATCGTGCCATAGCCAACACACTGCACAACGCATCACCATCTGGATTTTTATGTGCAATAACTGCGATATTTTCCGCAGCCTTTATTTTTTCTACAAATAAATTCAGACTCTGTTGTTCCATATTTTATATTATCGCGATGTCGTCTAAAAAGAACTGTGCACTGACATGTCCTTTGTATTCGTTTTCTTTTAATTTACCCAATATTGCTATTTTAGTGTTTGTATTCGCATCGTCCAGTAAAAAATCACCAACCGGCGTTCCAACCATATTAAAACCAACAAAAGACAAATCTGAACCATTGCTGGTCGCAACCACACCGCGCAAGTGCGAACCATTTCCCATAGGTATCGCATATCGCAATACCGCCCCACGCAGAACCAGTGTTGGTTCTGGGTTACCCTGGCCAAACGGTGCCAGCGCAGATAATTCACGCACCAATTCCATATTTGCCGCCCCAGAATCTATTTCTGCATCAACTGTAATTTCGTCAGACGGCGGAACACCGTTTAATTGTTCCAATACAGACTGTTCCAAAAATTTGCAAAATTCATCTTGATTGGTCGCATCTAATGAAAAACCCGCCGCCGCCGCATGACCGCCACCTTCGGTAATAATTCCCGCAGATAATGCCTGGTGTATTATTTTGCCCAAATCAACGCCATGCACAGAACGTCCAGAACCATTTATAACACCATCTGATATTGTCGCAACACATGTCGGCAAATTATATTTATCTTTTAATCGTCCGGCAATAATGCCCATAACGCCACCATGCCAATTTTCGCCACAAACAAATAAACTGCACCGACCTGCACTGCAACATTCGCGTGCAATTTCATCTGCGCGTATCATTATTGCGTTCTGTATATCTATTCTTTCTTGGTTCATATTATGCAAGCGATTCGCCAAATCATTTGCAATTAATGGATTATCGGTCAACAACAATTCCAATGCAGGTGCCGCCGAAGACAAGCGACCCGCCGCATTCAGACGCGGACCAATTGCAAATCCTGCGGCATAAACAGATGCGTGTTTTATACCTGCAACATTCATCAACACGCGCAGCCCCAGGTTCTGACGTAAATCCAAGACTTTCAATCCTGTTGCCACAAAAGCCCGATTTAATCCAATCAACGGCATCGTATCGCATATCGTCCCCAGTGCGACAAAATCCATATAATTTAATAAATTTGTATTTTCTATTGTATGACGCATCTCATCTGGCAATGTGCGCGACTTTAATTCGCGATTTAATGCAACAACTGTTAAAAAAGCAACCCCGACACCCGCAAGGTAAGACATTTCTGATGTATCATCACCACGTTTTGGGTTAACAACCGCATCTGCATCTGGCAAAACACTGTCTGGGGAATGATGGTCTGTTATAACCACACGCATGCCACGCGCACGTGCGTGTGCAACCTCTGCTACACCACTGATTCCGCAATCAACGGTTATCATCAGTTGCACGCCACTATCTGCGATTTCATCAATTGCAGATGTATTTAATCCATAACCTTCGCCTTCGCGGGTTGGCAAATGCCAAACAACATCACAACCCAATGCACGTAAATATTTTACGAATACACCTGTTGATGTTATACCATCAACATCATAATCACCATAAATCGCTATTTTTTCACCCGCCAGTATAGAATCTGCGATTATTTTCACAGCGCGTTCCATATCACGCAAGACAAACGGGTCAGGCATATATTCCTTGATACTGGGATGCAAAAACCGTTGCACCGCCGTATTACCTGTTATTCCACGCGATTCCAATATTCTGGCAACCAAATCATTTGCACCGGCATGATTATCAGACAAACCCTGCGCCGACACAACCCATGCATTACCCAGCATGGATTTTTCCACTATCTTTCTCAACTTTTACTCTTTTTTTATTATCAATACTATTATACAGGAAATTTACTCAAATAGCAACGGCAGGATACTATCTAATATTTTACCAGTGGTCGGCACCGCATTCCATGCCGCAGTCCGCAATCCCCATGTTTCTGTTGTACCTTGGGGTTCGTCCAATATAACTAATATTGTATATTGTGGGGCAGATGCAGGAAATATTCCTGCAAACGCAGTTAAATTTTTCTTGCGGTCAATTTTCCCATTTATACGTTTTTCCGCAGTTGCAGTTTTTCCGCCAATCTGAATTCCAGACACACGCGCTTGCTTGCCACTGGTTTCTTCGGCGATACGAACCATAATTGCCCGTAATTTTGCAGATATTTCTGGTGCCAATACGCGTTCACCATTTACTGCACCGATACTGCGCTTGCGCAATGTTGGGTAAATATATATTCCGCCATTTGTCATCGCATTTACCGCCAACAACAAATGCATTGGGGTTACAGATATACCATGTCCAAATGACACAGTCGCACGTTCCACCGGTCCCCATTTCATCGGCATCAATGTTCGTTCTGTACGGCCAAATTCCAGGTCCAGCGGTTTATTCAGGTGTATTCTCTCAAAGAAATCTTTTTGTGCACCATCTGGTAAATCCAGTGCAATTTGTGCACTGCCCGCATTGCAAGAATGCAACATTATTTCTTCAACAGACAAATTTGGACGCGGCGGCTTAAAAGTTCTGACATCGCTGATTTTTGCGGCCACACGACCGAATTTATCTGTGATTTTATATGGTGCAGCAACATAATATTCTTTTTTTATGTGATTCTCAAATGCCATGGCTGTGTTAAATATCTTGAATATTGAACCCATCTCAAACAAACCGCGTAATGGTTGGAATTTACGGTTTGCCGTTGAACCAGTTCCCAGATTTTCTGGATCATAATCTGGCAAAGATACCATTGCAATCATTTCGCCTGTGCGCGAATTTATTAACAATCCCATGGCACCTTTGGCTTGATACTTTTGCATGGCGATTGATAATTGTTCATAGAACACAGATTGTATTCGCGAATCAACAGATAGAACCAACGGCGATGTATTTTCGCGCAAATAATCATCGTATATTCTTTCTGCCCCTTCTAACCCATGGCCATCATTACCAACGAAACCCACCACATGCGAAAACAGTCTGCGCTTTGGGTAACGACGTGTTTGGATTTTTTCTACTTCCAGTCCTGGAATTCGTGCAGATTCAATTTTTTCACGCACCGCCGGGTTTGCATACTTTTTAATATACATAAATCTGCGACCAGAATTTACTAATGCCAACGCATCCGTCAACGAATATTCATACGGCATTGCATCGTGAATTGCGCGCGCAGCTTTGTCTTTGTCTTTGATTTGTTGTGGGCGCAACATTATGTGTCCTGACATAATATTTTTTGCCAATATATCGCCATTTCTATCAACGATATCTGCGCGTTGAACCGTCCATTGACCCGCCGCACCCGCCAGACGCGTTCTGTCTGTGCCCTGGATTGCCAAGAACAAAGTACGCGCAACAAATATCACAAACGCCAACACAAACAGAGAATAGATAAAGCGCAAGCGACCACGGCCAGCAATATTTGTATTGCAACCACGAAAACCATGCTTAAAAATATCTCTCCCTATCTCAAACATTATTGTTCTTTGTTTTCCAATTCATCAACGGATACAGATTTATGAAAACCGATAATTTCGTTTTTTGGCGCGATGCTGCCGACCAGATTTCTTAAAACTTCGGGACGCACAAAAGATGCAAAATTTGCCTGCGCCACAGCAATTTCTTGTTGTGTACGCACAATATCGGCACGCACACGATTTCGCGCGCGATCTTGGGTACGATAGCATACCTGTAATGCAATGGTCAGCAATACAACCGCCCCCAGCGACCATAATCCAATATGAAACATTTTTTCGTCTTCGCTCATATCTACAATACCTGATTATTTTCTTAACTTGTTATAGTTTATCATAAATTTTGCAAAAAACGAATCATAGAATTAACACCATTGATACGCCCCGCCCCCAACGGTATATTCAGACTGGCAAATTCGGCATCTAAATCCATTTCACGAATTTGTCTGGCATCTTTACCATCAACCATTGCAATTATTATTGCAACAATTCCACGCACCAATTCCGAATCGGCACGGCCATAAAAACGCACCCCATCACGACATATTTCAACCCGTGATGCACAACCTGTAATTTCGTTGCATACAGCGGATTCTGGCGCAGACAACAAATTACGTCCAAAATCCATAACAGTTTCTAAACGCAATACTGGGTCATCAATCCCAGACAAAATTCGTTTCATATCTGTATAATTCATATCACCACCCTGCATCAGTTAAATCTAATTCCAAACGCGCCGCATCTGACATACGCGACAAATCCCACTGGGGTTCCCACACCAATTCTACGCGTACAGGCGTATCACCGGCAACATATTGCACAACATCATGAACGCGCGATAAAATTTCTTCCATCATCGGACATGTCGGACTGGTAAAAGTCATTTTTATTAAAATAACAGAATCTGATATATCAATATCATAAATCAGTCCCAAATCCCATATATTTACAGGTATTTCTGGGTCATACACTGTCTTTAATTGTGTAATAATTTTTTCTTTGCTTACAGTCATTTTATTTCACAATCTTGTTTATTGCGTTAACAAATGCACGCGCATCATCCATTGTATTCCACGCCCCAACAGACGCGCGCGCACACCCGGGCACACCCATTTTTTTATGAATCCATGATGCACAACAATTACCAACACGGACACAAATTCCATACGCACCCAAATATGTACCAACATCTAAAATATGCATACCATCAACAACAAAAGATAACAACGCCGAATCGCGTTTAGTTAATATTTTAATACGCGGATTATTTAACAATTCATCATACATGTACTTTATTAAATCCAGGTTCGGACGATTTTGTTCCAGATACTTAATCGCAGGCACTAAACCCGCAATCTGGGTTAATGGTAATGTACCGGCCTCCCACTTTTCTGGGGCACTTTCCAAATCCAAACCCGATTCACGCACAGACATCACCATTCCGCCACCAAACTTGTCAGGAAAATATTTTTGCGAATCACGAATATATAAAATGCCAATTCCTGTATCTGCACCAATTTTATGTCCAGAAAACACCAAGAAATCACAGTCCCATTTTTCAACATCAATTTTATTGTGTACGACATATTGCGCGGCATCCACGATTGTTATAACATCTGGATTTTTATTGCGTGCTGCTGCGATAATTCCAGCAACATCTTGGGCGCGCCCCAACACATTAGACATCGCAGTTATAACCAAGAAATCACATTGTGGTACAGAATCAATTTTAACATCAAAATTTTCATCTAAATCACACACTGACATTTTAGATATTTTACCACGATGTAATAACGCCTCCCACGGCAAGCGCGCCGAATGATGATCCAGGTCAGATACAGCAAAACGTCCGCCATTATACCATGGTTGCCCTGTTATTATATTAACGATTCGGTTCAGTCCATCTGTTGACCCAGATGTAAATACAATTTGTTCAGGTTTTGCATTTATAAAACTTGCGACACTTTCGCGCGCGCGCATAACCATATTATCAACAGCCGCGGCGCGCGGACAAATACCCCGCCCCGAATTTGCATAAGATTCGCGTAAAAATTCCATTTCTGTGTTTATAACAGATTCCGGCTTTAATGCGCTGGCTGCTGCATCTAAGTATATGATTTTATTCATAATATGTTTTCTCTTGCTTTTTATGACGATTATAATACACTCTTACCAAATATCAACTGCAAGTAAGGAGAAAAAGATGGCTTTGGAACACGCAAACGATGAAAACTTTTCAGGTATGTTAAAAAACGGCATTACGCTTGTTGACTTCTGGGCATCTTGGTGTGGCCCATGTCGTATGTTTGGACCTATTTTTGAGGAAACATCTGAGAAAATATCTGATGTAAATTTCATTAAGTTTGAGATTGATGAAACCAATCGCCGTACACCTGTTAAATACGGCATTCGCAGCATCCCCAGTGTTTTGGCGTTTCGCAATGGCGAATTGATAGAGGCACGCACAGGCCTGATGGATGCTGAAACATTGGAACAATGGATTAAAGAATTAAAGGGGTAACAAATGGCAAAAAAAGATTACAAAAACATTGAACTGCCACCCAAATATATACCAAAAAAATCAGAACCATATATGTGTCCAGAACATTTGGCATATTTTTATCAACTGTTAAATGCACAACGCGAAGAACTGGAACACGGCAGTAATGATGTTTTAAGTGCTGTTCGCATGGCAGAAAAAAATGATGATGCCGGTGTTGGCGACGATTCGGATAGCGCGACATATGAACAAGAAATAACTATGAATTTACGTATGGCGGGACGCGACCAGAATTTATTACAAAAAATAAAGGCTGCATTGCAACGTATTGAAGATGGGACATTTGGTTACAGTGTGATTTCTGGCGAAGAAATCGGTTTACCACGAATGTTGGCACGACCACTGGCCACAATGACCATTGACGAACAAGAAGAACACGAACAACGTAAATAAAAAATCCGGCTGTGCCGGATTTTTTATTTCTTTTTTGTCGGTTTCTTTTTAACTGATGTTTTTTTAGTTGCGACCTTTTTCAGATGAACATTTTTGCTCGTCTCTCTCTGCTCTTTGCTCTCTGATTTTAATTCTTTCTTGAACACATTCAGACCATTTGCCAGATTTTTCATCATCTGTGGAATTTTGTTATGTCCAAATAATATGAACACCAACAAAACAATGACCAGTATTTCCATCCAACCAAGTCTTCCGAACATTTTTATCTCCTATTTTTTACTAACCATTATTTTGCGACATAGCAATCCAGTCCGTCAGATTTTGCATTCCGACAGAAACTGTTCGCCGATGCAGAATCATTAAATGCCACACGCAAACGATATGTTGTTGTGCCGTTCTTTAATTGTGCCGCCAATATCACAAATTGGTGGCCTGAAAACAGACCGCTGTGTTCTGATTGCATTTTGCGTTGTGCGGCCTCGGCTGTACCGCGCGTGCTGTATGAACCGAATTGAACATACCATGATACCCCACGTGCAACAGTGGATTTATTCACTGTTTTTTGCGGCGCGCGTGGTTTAACCGTTTGCTGTGGTTTTGGCGCAGGTGCCGGTTTTACATCAGCCCGATTCGGATTAAATTCCACATCTTTTCTGTCTTCTATGACACGCACAGGGCTGCCCACATTTGCAGTTTTTGGTTCTGGCTGGGCGACTGGGGCTGGTGCCGGTGGCACTGGTTGTGCTGCAACAGGTTGTGCACCCGGTCCCGGTACAGGTTGTGGCGCAGGTTGTATTGGCATTGCTGGTGGCATAACCGAATCAGATGGTGGAACAAAGTCCGGTGTCGGAATTTCAACAGTATCTGTTGGTGTATCTAAATCAACATCAACACTGGATGCCGAATCGCCCCCGATGGTGCGAATGATTACATATGTCGCCAACACAATTACCAACAATCCCACACCCAACAACAGCCATGGCCGCCGTGGACGCGGTGTTGCGAACGCAGTTGCCGCCGGCAATGTGTCCGTATCTGTATCATCCAAATCTAATAAATCAATGTTGTTATCGTCGTTCATAACGCCCCCCGTTTTATTTTTATACGCACGTATTATATCACAAAAAAGCGTTATTACCAAATACAAGCACTAAATTATTTTGGCATATTGCCAAAGTTTGGCGGAACGATTAATTTATGATTTTCTGCAACAATTGGCTCTGACTCGCAACTGCGGGTACAACCCGCAATTGCAAACAGTACAGAACACAACGCACAAAGCACAACTATTTGTTTCATAATATCTCCTTTTGGCTGACCACTTATAATGGCATTTTCACCGCGTCTTTCATTTCTGCGACAAAATCATCCAGTGCAACCGTGTCTTGTTTTTCAACGCCCAATCTGCGCAAGGTAACAGTGCGATTCATTGATTCTTTTTCACCGACAACAGCAATTATCGGGGTTTTCGCCAGGGATAATTCGCGAATCTTGTAATTAACTTTTTCATCGCGCAAATCAGCACGTGCATATACCCCCGCATTACGCAATGCATCCACAACGACAACCGCATAATCACGGAACTTTTCAGATACAGGCGCAACGACGACAGGTTCCGGCGATAACCACAACGGCAAATTACCACCCGTTGATTCCAACAACACACCCATAAAGCGTTCAATAGAACCCAACATTGCACGATGCAACATAATCGGGCGATGTTTTTCACCATCTTCGCCAATATAAGACAAATCAAAACGTTCTGGCAAATTCATATCCAGTTGAATTGTACCACACTGCCAAATGCGCCCCATAGAATCTTTCAGATAATTATCAATTTTCGGTCCATAGAACGCGGCATCGCCTTCGGCAATTTCATATTCAATTCCATTTGCATCCAGTGCATGTTTTAATGCACCTTCGGCACGATCCCAAACCTGGTCTGAACCGATACGAAATTCCGATTCCTTACGCGTTGCTAGTTTCATAGAAATCTTATCAAAACCAAACTTGCCATAAATATCTTTGATAAAGCGCAAGATTTTGACAACTTCCACTTCTAACTGGTCTTCGGTGCAGAAAATATGCGCATCATCTTGGGTGAATTCACGTACACGCATCAGCCCCGACAGACCGCCTGCGGCCTCGTACCGATTGACCTTGCCAAATTCTGCCAGATATAAAGGCAAATCTTTGTATGATTTAATACCCTGACCATATACCAACATTCCACCCGGACAAGACATTGGCTTTACACAGAAAGTTTTCCCATCCTGGGTTTTACCAGAATAATTGTGTTCGCCATATTTCGCCCAGTGGCCAGACTTTTCCCACAAACTGCGATCCATAACAGATGGGGTTGATATTTCCAAATACCCTGCCCGTTCTTGACGGCTGCGAATATATTCAATTAATTTACGATAAATCTTGTACCCTTTGTCATGCCAGAACACCGCACCAGGTGCATAATCAGGCTCAAAATGAAACAGGTCCATATCGCGTCCCAATTTACGATTATCGCGTTGTGCGGCTTCTTCCTGCATTTTCAGGAACGCGTCCAAATCTTCTTTGGTTGCGAATGCATCAACATAAATGCGTTGCAGCATTTTGTTTTTTGCATCGCCCTTCCAGTATGCGCCGGCAACAGTGCGAATCTTGAACGCATCGCGCGGTAAATCTTTTGATGATTCAACATGTGGACCACGACACAAGTCCGTAAAGTCGCGGAAAGTATAAATAGATAACTTTTCACCCGCTGCATCATATTCATTCAACCATTCCATTTTATATGGCTGATTGGCAAAGATATCTTTTGCCTCTGCCAGTTCAACAAACCGTTGCTCAAACCGACCGTTTGATTTAATCAGTTCACGCATTTCGCGTTCTATTTTCGCAAAATCTTCCTCGGAAAAACGGTGTTCTGTATCAAAGTCATAGTAAAAACCGTTTTCAATCGCGGGACCACCTGCGAATTTAACATCTGGATATAATTTTTGCACCGCCGCCGCCATAACATGCGCCAGTGAATGACGAATCGTTTCAATTGGATAAGACATAACGAACCTTCTTGGTATATTTTGTTTTTTGATTTAATTGTTTTTTGATTATAGCGCGCGCATAAAAAAGCGCAAATAGAATTTACACCCCCACAGGGGTTGTTGTGTTTGTCGTAAAAAACAAAAATGATTTTAACATGATTCTTGTATTGTACACACATTATAATTAAAAGTCAATATCAGTGTTATGATTGGTTGCCTTTTGTCTTAATTTTATATTATCCAGCATTTCTGAAATAACATGCGTATGTGAATGATTAACATCTGTGTATGTATAAATAAAATCATATTCTGTATCTGTTAAAAAATGGTTTGATTTTATGCGAAAAGCACCCGGTGCGACACAAATTTTATCAAATTGAAACTTGTTTTTTGTTCCATCATGCTCAAAGAAAACAAAATCAAATATTTTATTTGGGTATTTTCTTTTTAATTTTTTAATGGCGTATTTAATATCTATATCACTAATAATTGCATCCATAACATCTTTTTGGTCCCATGTTCTATGCGCCCAACAAATCAATATTTTATTTGATGATTGCAACATTTTTTGCATTTTATCGGCGCGTCTATTTATTTTACGCATAAAATCCGGCATATACGATTCCAGACTTTGACCAATCGGAAAAGCGTGCCAAAATCGTATATTATTTTTAACATTTACTACATTATGATGTTCTTTGTGCAAATTCCAATCAGATACTTGTTTATAATTTTCAGGCGATAAAAAATCTGAAAAACCATTACAGATAGCATCTATTTTTTCACGAAACCTGCTGCTGCGTTCCACAGATGGATCAATATACCAATTTGATGGCTCTTTGCCACCGGTCCATTCCAATGGCGATGAAAACTGTCGTAAACCAAACGCATCTAAAAACCATGATATATGACAAGTTGCGCCAATTGCAAAAATAAAATCATATTCAGAAAAACGCCCTGGCAACAATAATTGCCCATTATTATGTTTTAACCAATCTGATTTTAATTGTAAATATTTTTGCTCTTGCTTAACCCGTTGACGTTTTGTCGTCATATTACGAATTTTATTTCGCACACGACTGCGCGTTTTACGCACTGGAATAAACATCGCGATTACATTTGCAATAAAATGCCTCATTATTTTTACCTTATCTTTATATAAAAAAAACACTGTGCGGAAAACACAGTGGTTGGAGTTTAACAACAATAAGAACGAATTGCGTGTGTTATTCAATATATTCCACACACTCCAACCCGTTTTAGTTGGAGTTTTTATACGTCTTCCATGACGCGTCCTTATATGGGTTGTTAAGCCCAAACACGTATTTTTCCGTGTCGGTTTAATTATTACCAATAATATTTATTTATGCAAATAAAAATGCGCGTTTTTTCATGATAATTATAAATCTATTATGCACCCATACAGTACTGCGAAAAAGAAACAAATTGTTCCTGCGATTACAAATAAATGCCATATTGTGTGCGAATACTTTAATTTCCGCCACAGATAGAATATCACACCAATTGTGTATGATAATCCACCAGCCAATATAAACCACAGACCACGCGGTGGAATATTATGTATCATCGCCGGCAAAATAAACAACAATACCCACCCCATCAACAGATACAACGCGACCGTCCATTTTGGTTGCTGTTTAGGGTTGCGAATCTTGATAATCGCACCCAAGATGGTTGTCGCCCATAAAATTCCGAAAACAGTCCACCCGATAATTCCGCGCAAATTCACCAGTAAAAATGGCGTGTATGTGCCCGCAATCAAGGCATAGATGGCGATATTATCCCAAACCTCAAAAAAACATTCACCGCGCTTTCCGATTAACGCATGACACATTGTTGAACCAAAATACAGCGTTATCATTGTTGCGCCAAATATCGCACACGAAACAACCGCCCATGCATTACCCGCAATCGCCGCGAACACAACCAACAGTGTCAATCCCGCAATCGCCAGACCAATACCAATGCCATGTGTTAAAATGTTTAACACTTCTTCGGACTTGGTTGATTTTCTCTCCCATCTGAACAGGCCCGTTGCACGCAGTGCGCGCAGCACGCGACATGCGTGCGAATCGCATTTAACTGCACGTAATTTTTGACGAACTTGTTTTCTGGTTTTTGTCATTTTAAGACCTTTTCTATACGGCGGATTACGCGGTTTCCACCCATAACTTGCATAATTGAATACAAATCTGGTGTGTTTGTCCGCCCCGCCAGCGCAACACGCAGATTCATCGCAACATCACCGTTTTTAACACCAAGTTTTTCGGCAATCGCGACAATCTTGGACCACCATGTGTCTTTATCATCCGCCGAATTATAACTTTCCAAGAAAGCGCGCAGAACATCCGTATTATATTCATATTCTGTATTCGCGACAAACAATTCATCCCAGAAAAACGCCACATTTTCCAATGTCTGACGCCATGTAATAAAATCTTTGCGTACGCGTTTTGGATTATCACGTTCAATTGATAAAATTGCAGCAAGATATTTTTCATCTGCGACCTGCATTTTATTATCATCGGTGCCATATTCGTTTGCCCACGCCACAACACGCGCAACCAATTCATCCACCGGCAACGACCCAATAAACTCTTTCGCCCACCATTCCA